>JAGOQT010000303.1 GCA_018007255.1 Phycisphaerae bacterium
TGCCCGCAGTCACCATCTCGGGGCCGGCCTGGACCAGCTTCTCGACCTCCACACGCAGCCTCTTGAGATCCACATCCAGGTTCTTGAGGACCGCGGCCCCCACCCCGCTGCCCTCCTTGATCAGCCCCAGGAGGATGTGCTCGGTCCCGAGGTACTCGTGGTTGAACCGCTGGGCCTCCTGGTTGGCCAGGGCCATGACCTTTCTCGCCCGATCGGTAAACCGCTCGAACATCGCTGCCCCCTTTCTCTCGCCTGGGGTGCAAGCCTCAGGTCCCGAACACCCGCTCGCCCCTGCAGAGCCTCTCGATGTCTGCGCCCACGATCTGGGCGATCACCCGGCGCTGCGCCTCGGTCATGGCCGGGCACCAGATGCTGCCTGCATCCCCCGGTCCCTCCTGCACCGGCTGAGGCACGGCCGGTCCGGGCGGCGGTTCGCTGGTCTGTCCAGGCCCCTTCCGAGTCGCGCCCACCGCCTTTCGGTGGTTGGCCATGATCTCCCGGCCCAGGTCAAACCTGGGGATCTCCGAGCCGGCCGTCTGCGCGTCCGCTGCACCCTGGTCTTGGCCGGGCACGATCTCCCTGAAACCCAACCGTGTTCTGGACCGCAACGGATCCTTCTTTGCCATCCCCAAACCCCCCTTGCGACTATTCCTGCGCGGGCCGTCCAGGCCCGATGCTGAACTCCGTGAACTGCCCCAGGTCCAGTCGCAGGGCCAGGGCGCTGACCTCCTCCACCGTGACCCGGCGGATCGCGGCCATGTCCTCGGCCACGGAGCGGTACTGGCCCAGGTAGATCCAGTTGAAACCCAGGTCCACCAATCGGCCCATGGGTAGCTCGTTCTTGATCACCAGGGCGCTCAGGGTCTTGTTCTTGGCCTTGACCAGCTCCTCCTCGGCCACCCCATGACGGGCCAGATCCGCGAAGATCTCCCTGGCGGTCTCCAGCACCCGGGGGGCATGGGACGGGGGACACTGGAAGTAACTGTAGAAGACCCCGGTCCCGTCCATGGTCCCCAGCTGCATGGAGGCCGTGTCCGCGACGGCCTTGTCCACCAGGTGCCAGTAGTATCGCGAGCCCACGTCGTCCCCCACGATGGTGGCCAGCAGGGCCGCGGCAAAACGGCGGTCGTCCTGCATGGACACCCCCTCGTGCATCAGACAGATATGCTCGCAGGCCAGGGCAGCACGCTCGAGCCGATCCCGCAGGCGGCTGCCCGCGCAGTGGCTCACAGCCCTCGATGCCGGCTGTCTTGGCCAGTCCCCGCACCCGGCCTCCACCAGGGCACTGACCCGGTCCCAGTCCAGGTTGCCCGTGCACGCGACCACCATGTTGTTGGGGGCGTACCTCAGGTCGAAGTACTCCTTCATCTGCTGCCTGGTCAGTGCGTCGATGCCCTGCTCCGTGCCCAGGACACTGTTGCCGCACGGATGACCGTCGAAGTGGAGGCGCCGGCACCGCTCCATCACGTCGAAGCCCGGCTGGTCCTGGTACATGGCGATTTCTTCCTTGATGACGTTCTTCTCCAGGTCGAAGTCCTCGGCCCGCAGGGCAGGCCGCATGAGCTCGATCCAGAGCCGGGTGACCTCGCCCAGGTACTCGGGCAGCACGGCCGCATAGTAGACCGTGTTCTCCTCGTTGGTGAACGCGTTGAACTGGGCGCCCGTGTTGTCGAACTCTGCGCTGACGTCCAATGCGCTGAGCCTGGCCGTGCCCTTGAAGAGCATGTGCTCCAGGAAGTGCGAAACCCCGCTGACGGCCTCGGTCTCGTCCCGCGAGCCGCTCCGGACAAAGAACGCCACGGCCGTGGACTTGGCGGAGGGATTGACCTCGCCGATCACCTGCAGCCCGTTTGAAAGGGTCTTCTGTCGAAAATCCATCGTCAGGAATCCAGAACCCAGAACGTAGAACCCGGCCCCTAGCAGTCGATGGGCTTGGGCCCGATCGTCACCACCGTAAACTCCCTGAACGGGTTCCGCCTCAGGTAGTCCGTGACCGACTCGACCGTCGTGGCCTCGATGCCCTGCTTGATCTCGTCCAGACTCCGGACCCGTCCCAAGAGGTAGTGGTCGGTCCCGATGGAGCCGGCCCGGCTCCCGGAGGACTCGCTCTGCAGGATCAGAGAGGACTGGAGCCCCACCTTGGCCCTGGACAGCTCCTCCGGGGAGATCCCCTCGCAGAGACGGTGGAACTGGTCCACGGTCACACGGAAGGTCTCCTGGGCCTTGTCCGGCGTTGTGCCCGCGTAGCCCACGATGCCGGCGGCCTCCCGGAGCGCGTGGTACCGGGCCCCCACCGCATAGCACAACCCCCGCTTCTCACGGACCTCCGTGAAGAGCCTTGCGCTCATGCCTCCGGACAGGATCGAGATCGCCACACGGGCGTTGTAGTAGTCCTCGTCGGTGGCCCTGACGGTCGGTGTCATCAGACCGATGTGCACCTGGGCCCCGTTGCCCGGGATGTGGGTGTACCGACGGCCCCGCATCCCCACCTTCACCGGCTCCGGCCCCCCGCCGTCGACCTTCTCAAACAGCCGCTCAGCCTGTCCGCACACCTGGTCCCAGTCGTAGCGCCCGGCCACGGACAGGACCGCGCTCGACACGGCAAGGCACCGCCGCGAGAGACTGGCCACACCCTCTGCCGACATGGCCTCCAGGTCCCCAACTTCGCCGACCGTGCTCCGCCCCAGGGGGGCAGGATAGAACTCCTCCTTGACCTTGAGCATCACCTTCTGGCGGGGCTCATCGTCCAGGGACCTGACCTCCTCGACCGCCAGTTGCCTGGCCAGGTCGAATTGGGCCGCCTCCAGACGAGGGGCGAGGATGACGTCCGCGTACAGGTCCAGGGCCTCGCGGAGGTTGCTGGCCTCCAGGGTCGCCCCAAGCGTGAGGTGGTACGAGCCGATCGAGGCCATGCGCTGAAGGCCCAGGCCGTCCAGGGCATCGCCCAACTGGCGGTTGTCCCTTGGCCCAGCACCCCGGAATACCCAGTCTGAGACCACACTGGCTGCCCCGCACAGCCCGTCAGGCCACTGGGAGGCCCCGCCGGGCAGGAAGAAGTCGAAGGCCACGGACTGCACCTCATCCATCGGCTCCCCGAGGATGAGCAGGCCGTTCTTCAGTCTGCGTTGATCCAACCGATCCATACCCGTACCCATGTCCGCGTCTGCGCAGGCCCTTGGGCCACCAGCATGGTACCCGTTCCGGCTGGGTTTTCAAGCACAACAGGGGCAATGGCATGCACACCACAGGCCGAGCCAATCTAGGAAGGAGTTAAGACGCTACTTATTAACGAGTTATGCTTCTCATTGTTCCCAGATTGTCGGACGGGTAGTTGCCAGGACCCTCAATCCAGTCTGATGTGCAGTCTGTCCCCTATGGGTGCGTCCGGGTCGATGCGGGAAGGCCTGAACTGGCGTGTAGATCCGGACTTGGGTCTGGTCTTGTCGGGCCGTTCCCGTGCGGCCGTCTCCCTGGGCGTGGACGGGCCTGGGCCCTTGAGGGAAAGGCTAATCCGCCGCCTGTCCAGGTCCACGGCCAGGACCGTAACCATCACTTTCTGGTGGACCTGGACCACCTCGGCGGGGTCCTTGACGTAACGGTCCGACAGCTCGCTGATGTGGACCAGGCCGTCCTGGTGCACGCCGATGTCCACAAACGCCCCGAAGGCCGTGACATTGGTGACGATGCCGGGCAGTCGCATGCCGGGCTTCACGTCCCCCAGTGCGGAGACCTCCTTGGAGAACTCAAAGACCTCGAACTTGCGCCTGGGGTCCCTGCCGGGCTTGGCCAGCTCCTGCAGGATGTCGTTCAGTGTCGGAAGGCCCACGGTCTGCGTAACATACCGGTCCAGCCGGATCTTGGACCGCTGGGAGGGGTCGGCCATGAGGTCGGCAACGGTGCAGCCCACGTCCGCGGCCATCCGGTCCACGATGGCGTAGCTCTCGGGGTGTACGGCACTTGCATCGAGAGGGTATTCCGCCCCGCGGATGCGCAGGAACCCGGCCGACTGCTCAAAGGCCTTGGCCCCGAGCCGATGGACCTCCTTGATCTGTTGGCGGGACCGGAACGGCCCGTGCTCATTGCGGTGCTGCACGATGTTCTGGGCCAGTTGGGGCCCCAGACCGGAGACGTACATCAGCAACTGCTTGCTGGCCGTGTTGACCTCCACTCCCACGGAGTTGACACAACTGACGACCACGTCGTCCAGACCCTGTTTGAGCAGCGCCTGGTCCACGTCGTGCTGGTACTGGCCCACGCCTATGGACTTGGCGTCGATCTTGACCAGCTCCGCGAGGGGGTCCATGAGGCGGCGTCCGATCGAGACCGCACCCCGGACCGTCACGTCCTTGTCCGGGAACTCCTCCCTCGCGACCTCAGAGGCAGAGTAGATCGAGGCCCCGCTCTCGTTGACCATGACCACCGGCAGGTCCCGAGAGAAGGGGATCTTGCGGACAAAGGCCTCGGTCTCCCTGGACGCGGTGCCGTTGCCTATGGCGATGGCCTCGATCTCCAGTCTGTCGCACACAGCCTTCAGCTTGGCCGCGTCCGCTGCTGCGCGGGCCTCGGACTGGAACGGGTGGACCACGTCGTCATAGATGAGCTTCCCCTGCCGATCCAGACAGGCAACCTTGCAGCCCGTGCGAAACCCGGGGTCCAGGGCCAGGATGCTCTTCTCGCCCAGGGGCGAGGCCAGGAGCAGTTGCCGGAGGTTCTCCGCAAAGACCCGTATCGCCGTCTGGTCCGCCAGCCTCTTGCCCTCCAATCGCACCTCGGTCTCGATCGAAGGGGCCAACAGCCGCCTGTATCCGTCTTGGACCGCATCCCGGACCTGCGGGCTCGATGCACAGGCCCCCTTCACGAAGAGGGGCTCCAGGGCGGCCAGGGCATCGGACTCCGGCACGGTCACCCGCATCCTCAGGAAGCCTTCCTTCTCGCCCCGCCGCATGGCCAGGACGCGATGGGAAGGGGCCTTCTTCACCGGCTCCTGCCAGTCGAAGTAGTCCGCGAACTTGGCGCCCTCGATCTCCTTGCCCTGGATGACCTTGGACTCATACAGGCCGTCCTCAGAGAACAGGCGGCGGATCCGGGAGCGGGCCTGCGGGTCCTCGCTGGCC
>JAGOQT010000304.1 GCA_018007255.1 Phycisphaerae bacterium
GGCCTGCGCGCTGGGCCGGCAGGTCCGCACGAGGCCTCGATGCAGACTGCCCCAGGCCCGCCCCATTGCGGAAAGCGCCCCATGTCCGACCAGCAGAACCACGAAGAGACTGACGCCGTACCCCAAGCTGGGGTTGACCCGGGCCAGGCGCTTCGGCCGAGCCGAGAACGTCACCGCCATGTCCGAGTCGGGCTCGACCTGCAGGGGGCTGCCGAACTGCAGCCTCTGTCCGCACACGGGAAGGGTCACCTGGAGCTGGGACACCTGGGCCTCTGCAGCGGCCTGAGTCTGGATGACCCGACGGGTGATCAACTCGAGGTTCTCACTGTCCGCCCGGCTGAGCGAGCTCTCCATCTGTTCCGCCTGCTGCGGGCTGAAGCCCCCCGCATCGGCCTGGATCAGGGCGTCGGTCTGGCCCTCGGACAGGGCCCCTGCCTGTTGGCGAAGGCGGCCCCTGGCGTTGATCAGTCCGACCTTGGCCTGCTGTCGCAGGAGGTTGTCGAGGTCCACGCGGATGTCTTCGTTCAGGCCCGTGTTGCCGATGGAGAAGTTGTATCCCTTGGTCAGGGCCTGACGGGCAGCGGTCTGTTCGCCCTTCTGGGCCAGTTCCCGGGCCCGGGACTGCTGTTGCTGGGCAACCTGTTCGTTCCTGCGGTTGACCTCCAGGATCTGCGCCTGGTAGGTCTGCAGATCGTAGCGGCTGAGTCGCTCCGTCTCCGTGCCGCTGGGGTCCAGGCTCAGGGTCCCGCCGAAATCCCCGTAGCGGAAGCCCTGGGGCATGTAGACCTGCCAGGTGATGTTCTTCAGGGGCAGGTCGAACCTGGGTCCGGACAGGGTGTGACGGCCGGACCAATCGGATGCCCGGGCCGGCCCGCGGCCCGCAACCGCCAGAGGGGCGACATAGACCAAGTCCGCCAGGATATCGTCGGAGGCCTGTTGGGGCAGGGGAATCAGGAACGCGCTGCGCCCCTCGACTGTGGTCCGCAGGGACGGCTGAACGGCCTGTCCGTCCACGGCCAGGGACCAGATCGTCGCGCCCTCCGGAAGGACGGCCTGGAGGTGCCGCTGGCGGCCCCCCCGCAACGCAAGGACCACGCGATGGAGCGCCTGGCCTGAGGCCGTGAGTACGGACACGACATCGGTCCTGAGGACCTCTGCTCCCACCTGCTCCGCGGCAGAGTGACGGCGGGCACGAACAGCCAGGGTGTACTGGGGTGAGATGCTGCGGTAGCACAGGACCGCGCCGGACAGATCGCCTGCGCCGAAGGTCTCCGGGATGCCCCGGGCATCGGCCGGACGCAGGGCGGCGTCCGTGGCCTGGGCGGACAACTCCACGCGGTCTGTGGCGAACACGGCGATGCTGCCCTGCTGGAGGTCCGCATCCTGGCACAGGACCGGGACCAGAGGGACATTCCCATCCGCCGGGTCATACCGCGTCTCATACGTTACGGTCATCAAGTAGGGCCGGTCGTACACCTTGTCCGCCAGCTCGACGCGCCACTGACCCGGACCCGTCTGTTCGCGGCGGGCGATACCAGGGCCTGCCAGGGTCACCCCCGTGGCCGCAGGGGGCAGGACCAGGCCGAAGGCCTTGGTCCCTGCGTGGAGCAGTTGATAGCGGAGGAAGTGCTGGTGGCGGACCAGTCCGTCGGTCACCCGGGCCACGTGCAGGCCCTGCACCTGGATCCGGGCCTGGATCAGCTCGGTCTGCAGGTCGAGCTGCCAGTCGGGCCGCAGGAACTGAAAGGCCAGGAGGCCCTGGTCGTTGTGCCCCAGCTCCACGGGATTGACCTCGCTGACCCCCTGTCGCCCGGTCACGGTCAGGCGGACTCCCTGTTCGGAGCCGATCACCAGGTGGCCGGAGTGTTTGAGCCCGCCTGCCACGGTCACGCGGGGCACGGTCAGGCGATCCGGGATCTCGGAGATGGCCCGACTCAAGGTCAGGTTCAGGCGGACCGGTCCGGTCAGTCTCCGTTTGAAGTGGACCCGGACCCGTCGCTGATCCGCCTCGGTGCCGTCATCCCAGTGGCTGACCTCCGAGGCCTCCAGGGCGTCGATATCGAAGCCCTCGGGTATGAGCAGGTCCACGTCGAAGCGCCCGGCCTTGGCGATCTCGATCTCCCACAGGCTGTTGTACACGAGCCTGTCGTCCTCCACGTTGAACCGGGCGGTCTCCCGGCTTCGGAGCTCGCTCTGCACAGCCAGGACCCGACCGACCACCTCCGAGGCGCCGGATTCGAAGCGGAAGGCATGGCCGATCTGCTCGACCGAGAGTCCCGCTACCACCCGGACCAGGTCGCCGGCCTCCCGGATGAGGTCCTGGACGTTCATGGGGGCCGGGTGTTGGTCGACCTGCACGGTGACGGAGGGCTCTGCGGCCAGGCCCAGGACGCTGTGTTGTTCCAGGGCCTGCCGGATCCGCAGCGGCCCCAGACGCATGTCGTAGGGCACCGAGGCATTCGCCGATTGGGTCACCACGGTCAGGCTGTAGGAGCCGGTCACGGGCTGGCCGAGCCTGACCTCCAGACCGCGGGATGCAGGGTCAAACCGCCACGCCCCCACCTGGGGCCCCTCCACGGAGGTCACGGTCTGGCCCGGGCCGATCTCCAGGTCGAGCCTGTCCACCTGGCCTTGGGCGATCTGGAGGCGCACGGAGTGAACCACCTGGATCACGCCGGGGGTCACGCCGGCCAGGGCCACGTCCTGGGCATAGAAACGGGTCTCCTCCTGGGCGGCCTGGCGCTCGCGGGGCCTCCAGGTGAACACGGCCGCGTGTCCCGGGGTGAACAGGGCCTCCACACGGGTCTGGCCCTCCTGCTGGGAGGAGGTCATGGTCACGGCCTCGGGGACCTCGACTCCGACGTGGGCATCCGGGATCACCAAGGTGACGCGATTGGCCAGGGCCAGGGGCATGGCCAGCTCGAACCTCCTCTGGGTGTCTTCCCCCGCAGGGGGCAGTGCAGCCACGAACCTGACCTCCAGGTCGTAGCGCCCGGGTTGGTCCACGTGCAGGACATGCAGACCCGCCTCGGTCCGGAGGCTCACATGCGCAGGGAGCGGATCCGTGGAGACCAAGACCGCCGAGTCGGGCAGGAGGGGGAAGCTCGCCGGCTGACCGGCCGAGATCCGCAGGTGGACACCCACCTCCATGCTGTCGTCCCCCGCCAACAGGGAGCACGTGACCTGCTCGATCTGGGAGGACCCGGACGCCCGCCCGGGCCTGCCTCCCAGACCGGAGCACCCCGCACAGCAGACGACCAGGCAGGCCGCGGTCACGGCCAATGCGGCCATGGGACCGGGCCCCCTGCGCACCAGACGATAGAGGAGCCAGGCGATCGCGCATGCGGGGACCAGCCAGGTGCCCAGGGCCTTGAGCACAGGCCACGTCAGCGGCACCACTGCGGCGACGGTCACCGCAGCAGCCAGCCCCGCCGCACACGCGACCCATCGCCACCTCGGCCGCCATACGGCCAGGGCCACTGCACCGAGGATCACGAGGGCGGCGACTGCAGCATCCCGTGCCCGGATCGCCTGACGCCAGGCAGGGACCAGCAGGGTCCGGATGTGGAGCGACTGACTGGGATCCACGCTCACGGCCTGTGCGTAGTTCAAGGAGGTCAGCGGCTCCGGCCGGGCCAGCGGCTGCACGCCGGCCTCTATTGCGACCCACAGGATGCAGCCCAGCAGCACAAGCACAAGGGCGGTGGGCATCCACCTCCGCCTGAAGACCGCGAAGAGGACCGCCAAGGACCCCATCAAGAGCACACAGGTACCCCACACGGAGGGCCGATCGAGACATCGATCGATGGCTCGGGCCCACAGCCGGGCGACCTGATGGACCAGGTCCGCAAGACCGAGCCGGGACTCAGGCCTGGGCTGGGCCTGCATGGTCCCGCCGGCCGGGTGGACCGTCCACCGGCCCGGGACCGTGACCCGCCAGTCCCCGTAGGCGGTGGGCACCTGGCACCGGGGCGCGGACAGGTCCACCTGGCGCCGCCACCAGCCCCCGGCCTTGTGGATCTGGCCGTATTCCAGCTCGATCGTGGCCGGGTCATTCGGATTGGCCTGGCGGCGGAGGGGAACCAGCAGTTGGCCGGTGGCCTGGTCTGCGGAGGCGGCCAGACGGGTGGCCTGCTCCCTTCCGTCGGGGCCCGCCTCGATCAGGGACACGGCCCAGACCCGCGCGTCCGGCGGCAGAGTCAGGGCCAGGAACTGGCCGCTCGTGTTCTTGACCTTGTAGCGCACGGTCGTCACGGATTCGATCGGGCCGTCCGGGCGGATCGCAAGACGAGTTTGGAGGTCTGCAATGTCCACCACAACGGGCAGGAGCCCGCTCCGCGCAAACGGATCGATCGAGAGCCGGGCGGTGTGGGGCTCGGTCACGTACCGATAGGCGGCCAGGATGGGACTGCTGGTCAGCAGGCGGTAGTCCCCGGGCAGCTCGTCCAGGGCGATGGGCAGCAGCCCGCCCTGGGCCGCGGCCGGATCCCCCTGGACCTCCAGCCTCAGGTCGAGGTGGCTGGTCACCACCACGTAGCCGGTCTGGATCTGGACGTCACGGCAGTGCAGGGCCCCGAGCTGGATGGGCCGTTCCGGGCCGTATCTCTGGGTGTAGGTCACGGCCAGGTTGTAGTCGCCCAGGACCTTTCGATTGAGCTTGACCACCCAGGTGTCGTCCTGGCGGACCCACCTCCGCACGTCGCGGCCCACGAACTCCACATTCTCGAACTCGGCGGGCAGCAGGAACCGAAGCTCGTCCACGGGCGACCCGGTGATGAGGTAGTTGACCACGGCCGAGCCGTGCGCCAGGGCCTCGCCGATCGACTGGAGGTGAAAGACCTCGGCCCGGACCTCCGCAGCCCTGCGCCGGGCCATCAGGCCGAGCGTCCAGTCCGCCTCCCGGAACCGATACGCGTACTGGGCCTGGGCCACGCGCATGGGGACCGAGGCCGTGTGCACCTCGCGGAGGCCGTCCGCCTGAGGCGGGTCGATCTCGATCCCCGCCTCCGTGGCCACGACCACATACCCCCGCTGCGTCTTGGCCCCTACCACACCCAGCGAGGCCAAGGACTGGCGCTCACCCAGGGGCCCCCTGCCC
>JAGOQT010000305.1 GCA_018007255.1 Phycisphaerae bacterium
GCCCAAGCGACGCCATCACCGCAGACGGTTCCTGGGCCGGGAGAATCTGGGGCAGATCGTTCGGGTCCTGAAGCTAGGAGGCCGGCTTCAGATCGTCACGGACCATGCAGAGTATGCCGCCCAGATGCGGGGTGTCGTAGAGGGGTACAGCCGCGACCTGGTGCTCGTTCGTTTCCAGCCCACTGCCGGCGCTGAGGCCGGCGAGTGGGTTGGAACGAACTTTGAACGAAAGTATCTGAAGGAGGAGAGAGTCTTTTATGCCCTTGCTGTCGAAAGAAAACGCTAGCGTTTTCAGCGGTACAGAGACCGCCTGATCAGGTCACAGGCATGCCTATTCCCTGTCTGCACAGGACTATCGTATAGTACGCTTCCACCCCTGGGTCCGTTGCTCATGACCTGCCAAGTCTTTGATTTTCAAAGATCTCCTTGCGTCTTCACCCCCATAGTTCCCCATGCCGGGGCGAGGTAACGAAGATTTTGCAGGAAATCTTATGGGAACCATGCACGCCCCCGGGCTGCCCGGTGCCGCGGGCGCTGCTCAAGGCCTGCCCCCTTCCGGCCGATGCAGAGGCTTGGCGCAAGCATTGCAGTACCATAAGATTAGGCCCATATCGTGGTTGAACGGGAGGACTGGATGGACCTGAAGGGGATCATTCTGGCAGGCGGAACGGGGTCGAGGCTTCGGCCTCTGACCAACGTCACCAACAAGCACCTGCTCCCGGTTGGACGAAAACCCATGATCTTCTACCCCGTTGAGAAGATGACCCACATCGGGATCTCCGAGATCCTGATCGTTACGGGCATCGAGCACATGGGGGATGTCGTGAGCCTCCTGGGCTCGGGCAGGGACTTCGGGTGCCGGTTCACATACAAGGTCCAGGACGAGGCCGGCGGCATTGCACAGGCCCTTGGCCTGGCCCAGGGCTTTGCCCTGTCCAGCCCCGTTGCGGTCGTGTTGGGGGACAACCTGTTCCAGGACAGCCTCCAGCGGTACGCGGACCGGTTCCTGCAGCAGCGGGTCGGGGCCAGGGTCCTCCTCAAACAGGTGCCTGATCCCCACCGGTTCGGCGTGGCCGAGGTCTCAGGTGGGCAAGTCCTCCGGATTGAGGAGAAGCCCAAGGATCCCAGGTCCAACTACGCCGTCACGGGGATCTACTTCTACGACAATGAGGTCTTTGACATGGTTCGGGCACTGAGGCCCTCGGCCCGAGGAGAGCTGGAGATCACGGACGTGAACAACGCCTACATCGCCAGGGGCGGCCTGGCCTGCGACATCCTGGATGGCTGGTGGACGGATGCCGGGACCTTTGAGTCCTTGAAGAGGGCCACCGCCCTTGTGGAGGAGTCGCCGCCCCAATGAGCCGGTCCTCCTCATGGCGAAGCTTCTTACACCTGGGCCTGTAGGTATGGGCGGCGACAGGGTCATCCTACTCGGCGCACGGGGCATGCTGGGGACCGACCTGGCAGCCGCGTGCATACAGGCAGGCCACGACGTGGCGGCCTTTGACCTTCCGGAGTTGGATATCACCCAGCGCGAACCAGTCCGGAGGGCGATCCAAGGGGCGGACGTGGTGATCAACTGCGCTGCCTACACGAACGTGGACAGGGCGGAGTCGGAGCCCGACCTGGCCTCTCGGGTCAACGCCGAGGCTGTGGGCCAGTTGGGCGAACTGGCCAGAAGAGCGGGCGCATGGGTTGTCCACGTCAGCACCGACTTCGTGTTCGACGGCCGGCTGGATCGACCCTACCATGAGCAGGATGTCCCCAACCCGATCAGTGCCTACGGCCGGAGCAAGTGGGAGGGCGAACAGCGCCTGGAACAGAGCGGTTGTCCGTGCTGCATCGTGCGAGTGGAGTGGACCTACGGCCTCCATGGCAAGAACTTCGTCACCAAGCTGCTGGAGCGGGCCCGGACCGGGGGTGAGCTCCGCGTCGTGGACGACCAGACCGGGGCCCCTACCGCCACCACCGAGGTGGCCCGTGCCCTGTGCTCCCTGCTGAAGCACAGACCGGAGGGCCTCTATCACTTCGCCAGCAGCGGCTATGTGACCCGGTTCGGTGTGGCCGAGTTCATCGCAGAGCGGTTGTCCTTGCCGAACAAGCGGGTACCGTGCAAGACGCTGGACTTCCCGGCACCCGCAGCCCGGCCCCTGAACAGCCGGTTTGACTGCCGCAAGATCGAGCCCTATCTGGACGCACCCCCTGCCCCCTGGCAGGTCCCCTTGGAGCGATTCCTGGAGCAGCTATGAGACACCTTCTCGTTACGGGCGGGGCCGGGTTCATCGGCAGCAACTTCGTGCGCATGATCCTGTCCGAAAAGCCCGACACCCTGGTTGTTAATCTGGACAAGTTGACCTATGCGGGAAATCTGGAAAACCTCGCAGACCTGGCAGATCACCCCCGGTATGTGTTCGTCCGAGGCGACATCGGCGACGGCCCAACGGTCTCGGCATTGCTGGCACAGTACGGCATCGAGGCGGTTGTCAACTTCGCGGCAGAGAGCCACGTAGATCGATCCATCACAGGCCCCAAGGTCTTCATTGACACCAATGTGTCCGGAACGCTTACCCTGCTCATGGCCGCCCGTGACGGAGGTGTGGGGCGGTTCCTGCAGGTCTCTACGGATGAAGTCTATGGTTCATTGGGGCCGGACGGGGTGTTCACGGAACAGTCCCCGATCTGCCCCAACTCTCCCTATTCGGCCAGCAAGGCCTCGGCCGATCTGCTGGTCGCGGCCTTCTCCCACACCTTTGGCCTGCCTTACAACATCACCCGCTGCTCCAACAACTACGGGCCGTGCCAGTTTCCCGAGAAGCTGATCCCCCTGATGATCAACAATGCACTCAACAATCGGCCGCTCCCGGTGTATGGGGACGGACTGAACGTGCGGGACTGGATCTACGTGCACGACCACTGTACGGCGATCTGGAAGGTCCTGACCGAGGCCCCCCCCGGCGAGGTC
Source organism: Phycisphaerae bacterium (assembly GCA_018007255.1). Lineage (GTDB taxonomy): Bacteria > Planctomycetota > Phycisphaerae > Sedimentisphaerales > Anaerobacaceae > DTPU01. The sequence goes on from JAGOQT010000305.1 coordinate 2,963, forward strand.
TACAACATCGGCGGGTGCAGTGAGAAGGCCAATATCGATGTGGTCCGGCTCGTCCTGCACCACCTGGCCAAGCCCGAGACCTTGATCCGCTTCGTCACGGACAGGCCGGGCCATGACCGCAGATATGCCATCGACGCAACCAAGCTCATGACCCAACTGGGCTGGCGCCCGTCGGTTACGTTCGAGCAGGGGCTGGCCAAGACCATCGACTGGTACCTGGCCCATCGGGACTGGCTCGACCACGTGGTCTCGGGCGAGTATCGGGGCTACTACGAGTCCATGTACGCCAACCGCTAGCGCCCGGTTTTTTTTCTGGTTGCATTGATCAGCCGGATCGTGTAAAAGGTTGGGTTTGATTTAGGGATCGCCACCCCGGGTGCCCTTGTGATCAGGGCCCACGGGTCCCCTAGCGCAGCGTGGATGGGGCCTGCTATGGCACGGTATCGTAGTCCAAAGCCCTTGTACGAAGTGATCCGCCAGGCGAGGCTCAAGGCCCCGGAACCCGGGTCCGTGGCACCTCTGCGGCCTGCGCCGAGCGAGGATCCGGTGCCGGATACGACTGTCCAGAAGGCCGAGGAGCACCCAGCGGAGCCGACGCCCCCTGCCCAAGCGGTTCGGTGGCAGCACCCCCGGCCGGTCCAGTTCAATGCCGGAAGGCTGGAGTTGACGGTCCCGTATCCGATCGCGGCGGCGATTGCCTTGGCGATCTTGTTGATTGTGCTGGCGGCGTACCGCTTGGGCCAGAGCAACGCGCCCGCTGCGCCCGCAGTTGCCCCGGAGCCGGCGGCGGCGACAGGGTGAGCGGTCAGGTCAAGTGCACAGGAGATCGTGATTATGTCCATAGATCGATCCTTGAAGGTCAAGACAGGCCTCTCACGGCATCGGAATGTGCTCTCGCGAGCGGAGCGAATCGAACTTCTGAAGAAGGAAGGTCAGTGGGGCGAGGGGGATTCCACCCTCGGTCTGGTCAAGGTGTCCCACCGAAAGCCCCGCGTAGGTCACAAGGGCTAGGAGTCTGACTCCATCCGGAAGCCTGGTCCCTCCACCCCTCTCCCACTCTCTAGGTCCCCGCGCATCCGCCCCAGGGATCCCGTATGAGGCTTGACCCAAGGCATCTGAGGGATTGGCAGATCGCAGAGGCCGCCGAGGGGGCCATGAAGCCGATCGGGCAATTGGCCAGGGAGATGGGTCTTGAGCACAGCGAGATCCTGCCCGTGGGCCACAAGCTGGCCAAGGTCGACTTTAAGAAGGTGCTGGCACGGCTGGGCGACCGCCCTCCGGCCAAGTACGTCGATGTTGCGGGGATCACGCCCACACCCTTGGGCGAAGGGAAGACCACCACGACCATCGGCCTGATCCAGGGCCTGGGCAGGCTCGGGTTCCGCGCCACGGGCGCGATCCGCCAGGCCAGCAACGGGCCCACTTTCAACATCAAGGGCACGTCCGCTGGCGGGGGACTGGCCCAGTGCATCCCGTTGGGCCCTCTGTCCTTCCGGCTCACCGGCGACATCGACTCGGTCACGAACGCCCACAATCTGGCCATGGTGGCCCTCACGGCCCGGATGCAGCACGAGCGGAACTACGACGACGCCCAACTGGCAAGACGAGGCCTCCGTCGCCTCGATATCGATCCGGAGCACGTCCAGATCCGCTGGGCCATGGACTTGTGCGCGCAGGCCCTTCGCCGGATCCGGATCGGACTGGGCGGCTCCAAGGATGGGATCGAGATGGACTCGGGTTTCCAGATCTCGGTATCCAGCGAGATCATGGCCATCCTGGCGATGGCCCGGGACCTGCCCGATCTGCGTCGGCGGATCGCCCAGATGATCGTGGCGTATGACCGCAAGGGCCGGCCTGTCACGACCGCGGATCTGGAGGTGGATGGGGCCATGGCGGCCTGGCTGGTGGAGGCCATCAATCCCAACCTGCTCCAGACTATGGAAGGCCAGCCGCTCTTCGTCCATGCCGGCCCGTTTGCCAACATCGCCATAGGCCAGAGTTCGATCATCGCCGACCGACTCGGTGTTCGGTTGGCCGACTTCCACGTCACCGAGAGCGGCTTCGGCGCGGACATCGGGTACGAGAAGTTCTGGAACATCAAGTGCAGGCAGTCCGGTCT
>JAGOQT010000306.1 GCA_018007255.1 Phycisphaerae bacterium
GGGCGGTCTCGAAGGGCTTGGCCATGAAATCGTCCCCGATGATCTGCCTCCAGTACGGGTTTCGCAGGACCGCCGTGCCGCCGTCGGCGAGGGCTTCATTGACGACGTCCCACACCTTGACCTTGCCCTTGTAGCGGCCCACCACGGTGTGAATGTGGTCTCGCATCCGCTGGAGCAGCTCGTCACGGGTTGCGAGGGGACCTGTGATCCCTCCTCGGCCGCGCCTGCCGGCACGTGGTGCACTGGCGTCTTCAGCGGCGGGCGCAGGCGCAGGACCACTCCCTTGGAAGACCCAGTTGGGCGTCTGGGCGTGCCAGACCAGGGTGTGACCCACGAGGAGCATGTGGTTGTCCAAGCCGAACTTCACGAAGGCGTCGGCTGGGGCGAAATCGTAGCCGTCCGGGCCCGGCCTCGGGTGTACGAGGGCCCACTTCAAGTCGTTTTCCGGGGCGATCTGGTTGAACTGGGCCTTGACCAGGGCCGCGTCTTGGAGGACCTCCTCCAAGGTCCGGTTGACGTTGTCGGCCCGGACCGCCGTACCGGTCGCAATCGTGCGGTTGATGGCTACACCCACGTGGAACTGCCCTCTATAGGCGTCCTTGAGCGTGGTGGGGGTCTGGGCGCACCCGGCTGTCATGCCTACGGAAAGCAGGGCCGCCATAAGCATGCCGATCCGTGCTCCAACCATTGCGCTGTGTCTGTTCATTTGAGGTAGGCTCCTTTGCGGCTGAGTGGGTAGGTGTCTGCCTGTTTCTGACCGGCACTGTCGGCCCATCGATCACTCCGAACAGGACGCACGCCGGGAAGACCGAACCTGTCCCGGGCGTGCACGTCGACTTTCATATTACCTTAAGGAGCGGATCATGCAAGGGAGAAATGACCGGTCGGCATCTGTTGAACGCCGCTCGGCGATGGAAACCTCCCTTTCTCGCTGGACGGACCGCGATCGGACTGGATATACTTGCATCAGGCATTGGAGGCCCCGGCCCGGCCGTTGCAGTGACAGAACAACACGATGACAAGGACTGACCATGAAACCGATCCAACAGGCCTCGTCCATCCACGTTGTCAGAGCGATCATCCTTGTCGTGGGGGCCATGGCTGTGTGGGCTTTGCCCGCGTTCGCCCTGAACGGCCAGACTGGGATTCATGACCCTTCCACGATCGTTCGGTGTGGCGGCAGGTACTACACCTTCGGTACCGGCGGAACCGCCCTGGTCTCCGAAGACGGCTGGACCTGGCGGGCCGGGGCCAGGGCCTCTCGCGGCGGAATGGCCCCTGATCTCATACACATCGGCGGCCGCTACTATCAATACATCGCCGCGAACGTCGGGGGACAGCCGAGGGCCCGGGTGAGCATGATCTCGACCAAGAGCCTCGATCCGTGTTCCCCCGACTACCAATGGGAGGATGGGGGCATCGTCTCCTCCACCGACGGGATTGAGTTCTGCAACGGCATTGATCCGGGTGCCTTTCTGGACCCGACGGATGGGAAGCTGTGGGTGACCTACGGCTCCTATTTCGGGTATACCCGTGTGGTTCAGCTCGATCCCAAGACGGGCAAGCGCGTCGACGACCGGTCCTACAACATTGGGATCAACCTCGAAGCCACAACCGTGATCTATCGCGACGGCTGGTACTACCTGTTGGGCACGCGAGGCAGTTGCTGCCGGGGTGCGGACTCCGGCTACCATATCCGGGTGGGCCGGTCCAAGAGACCGACCGGGCCCTATCTGGATCACATGGGCGCGGACATGATGCAGGGCGGCGGCAAGCTGGTCGTCGGGTCCAGCGGCCGGCACATCGGGCCGGGCCACTTCGGCCTGATCGACGAGGGGGACGGCGTGCAGAAGTTCTCCCTGCATTGGGAGGCCGACCTGGACCGGGGCGGCGCCAGCGTGCTGGACGTCCTGCCGCTGCTCTGGAAGGACGGCTGGCCTGTTGCCGGGGAGAACTTCAAGGAAGGCACGTACACGATCGAATCCGTGCGTACGGGTACGGGGCTCGAGTTGGCCGTGGAGGGGGTTCCGGTCGGCGGCCGGCGTGGCAGGGGGGGTGCTCCCGGCGGCGGGTTCGGCAGGGGCACGATGGGCGAACGGGGGGCCGGTGCCCCGGGTGGGGCGGCCGGGGCACGACGGGGCGGGGGCTTCGGTGGTGGTGGTGGGATGTTCGGGGGCACGGGTGGCGGTCCGATTCCTGCACAGGACGTGGCCCAGGTCTCGACGGACTGGCCGGCAGGCCCTGTGGACGTGCGCATGGGCAACTACATGTGCCAGGCCCAGCAGAAGTGGAGCGTTACGCCCGTGGCCGACGCTGGGGGCTATCTGGGTTCTCCGTACTTCAAGATCACGATCGCCGGAACCGAGCGGACGCTGGCTGTGGGCGAGGACGGCGAGTTGGTTGCCCTGCCGGCCTTCACCGGCGGGCACGAACAACTCTGGCGGATCGACCAGCTCACCGACGGCACTTGGCGGATCATGCCCAAGTTCGCATCCGCTGCCAACGAGTCGCTTGCCCTTTCGGCGGTTGGCAGTAGTTTCGCGACTCTGGCGAAGTTCGATCCTGCCGGCGACAAGCAGCGATGGCTCTTCAAGACACCTTGACCACGGATCCAAGACTGGGGGTCAACATCCAACAACCGAGGATCTTGCAGGGGGCTTTCCATGACTATGCTTTGTGACACTCGCGTACCGGCACTCGTTCTTGTGGCCGGCTCGGCGCTCATGACCCTGGCCGCGACGTCCGAGAGTGCGTCCGGCCGTCTGTGGCTTCACCTGATGCGTGCCGGCTCCACAGGCGCTGCTGTTCATCCCGACGGCTTCATCCAGCGATGGCTCATCCTGGAGCCGATGGCCGTGAACGGGGACACGCAGAACGCGGTGCAGGCTGCGGTCAAGACGGAGTCTTTCCCCGAGCAGTTCACAGGGGTTCCTCGGGACGGGGACAAGGTCACGGTCAACGGCACGGAGTTGACATGGCATGCCGTGGACACGAATGAGTACAACGTCAACCTCTATTACTTCGCCTCTGCATTCGGCAAGAACGCGAACAACGCCCTGTTCTGGGTCGTTGCGGTCGTAAACTGTCCGGAGGAGATGGCGGGTGTTCGTCTTGCGATTGGTTCGAACTCGGCGTCGGTCTGGTGGGTCAACGGCAAGGAGGTCATCGGGATCTACGGCGACCGGCAGACCGTTGTGGACGACGGGGTCTCGAAGCGTCTGACGCTCAAGAGGGGTCCGAACGTGATACGTGGCGCCGTGGTCAACCGCAGCGGGGCGGCTGACTTCTGCGCCCGGTTCCTCGACAAGGACGACCAGCCGCTGAAGGGATACACCGTGAGCGCGGGTATCTTGAAGCAGCCCTGACAGGAGGCAGACCGTGACGCATCCATCGGCTCGGCCGGGATGGGAACAGAGGCGGGTGCGAAGTGGAATCAGAAGAATGGGAGGCAATCACGCAATGAAGAAGGACAGACTGGTTCTGTGGGTATTGGGTGTCGGAGTGCTCTTGGGGGGCCGTAGCACGTATGGCCAGAATCCCCTCATCCTGGATCAGTTCACAGCCGACCCCACGGCGAGGGTCTTTGAGGGCAGGGTGTACGTCTATCCGTCTCACGATATTCCCGCCAGTCCGGGCCGAGGCCGCGCGAACTGGTTTGTCATGGAAGACTACCACGTCTTCTCCTCCGAGAATCTGGTGGACTGGAAGGATCACGGTGTGATCCTGAACCAGACCCAGGTCCCCTGGCTGCGGGGCCGCCAATCCTTCGACATGTGGGCGCCGGACTGCGTCTTCAAGAACGGCAAGTACTACTTCTACTTCCCCACAGGCGGCAGAATCGGGGTCGCCGTAGCGGACAAGCCCTACGGTCCGTTCGTCGCCGAACCCAATGCGATCCCAGGCGTGCGCGGGATCGACCCCGGGGTGCTCGTGGACAAGGACGGGAGCGCCTATCTGTTCTGGGGAGGGATCTCCATGGCCAAGTTGAAGGACAACATGGTCGAGCTGGATTCGCAGCCCCAACGGGTTGAGAACCTCCCCAGACCCGGGCTCATTGAAGGCCCCTTTCCGTTTGAGCGCAACGGGATCTACTACCTGACCTATCCCCACGTGCAGAACAAGACGGAGAGACTCGAGTACTCCGTCGCCAAGAGTCCCCTGGGCCCCTACGAGTGGAAGGGCGTGATCATGGACGAGCTGCCCAGCGGCTGCTGGACCATTCATGGTTCCATGGTCGAGTACAAGGGACAGTGGTATCTGTTCTATCATGACAAGGATCTCTCCCCGCAGTTCGACAAGAACAGGTCGATCCGCGCCGACTTTCTGTACTTCAACGAGGACGGAACGATCCGGAAGGTCACTCCCACCCAGCGAGGCGTCGGGGTCGTCGATGCGAGAAGCAAGATCCAGATCGACAGGGTCAGTGACACCAGCCCGGAGGGGACGTCCGTTTCGTTCCTCAACGAGGCCAACAAGAACGAGGGATGGAAGATCTCCCTGAGCGCACAAGGCGCCTGGGCCCGGTTCAACCGCGTGGATTTCGGCAAGGGGGATCTCAAGACCGTGCATCTGAGGGCCCTGTCCTCAACGGGGACACCGGTCGAAATCCGGCTGGACAGTCCGGACGGCGCCTTGGTGGCCCCGGTGGAAATCCCGCGAGGCTCCGAATGGACAGTCACTCCCGGGAAGCTGGCCACGGTCCCTTCAGGCGTACACGATCTGGTGGTCCGTCTGAAGGAAGGCCGCGAGGTCGAACTCGATTGGATCCGCTTCGAATAGGTTCCGGTCGTCGACGATAGGGGAGTGTGGTGGAAGGGATGGGCCCTGGCGCTCTCTGCCATGGGCGTGCCGTCTTGTCCGTTGGAGTGTGGTCATGAAACGCTGCCTGGCCCTGTTCGTCCTCACCGCATCCCTTGGTCTGCCGTGTCCGGCCCAGAACCCGGGCCCGACTCCAGCTCCGCCCTTTCCAGGCGGGCGGGGGATGGCCGGACCGCAGATCCAGGTCACCGCGGACCATGCCGACTGGGACTACGTTCCGGGCGAGGCCGTGAAGTTCACGGTGACCGGCACGGG
>JAGOQT010000308.1 GCA_018007255.1 Phycisphaerae bacterium
TACGCTGCACTCACACGGTCCAAGTTCCAGGTGAGCACGGTGAGGATATTTGGGTTGGTTATGTCCCCACCCGGGTGTGAGTGCAGCGTATCCTGCAGTGACGTGACAATCAGCGTATCCCCCGCCTCATCTAGGACATTCTTGATCTTGTAGCTTGATATATAGTGCTGACCGAGCTCCCGCGGGCTCGTAGTTCCCTTCACGAGCCCGATTCCATGATAGTCCTGGCCGTAGGCCAGGCCATGGACAGCCAGACTCACAAGCAACATGCCTATCAAGATCAATCTCGATGTCTTCATGATCTGTCTCTCCTTGACGATCAGTCGTTGCCCTGCCCAGACGACTCTGGGCACCCAAGACGATCACCACCTCTTGCCTCACGGACACGTCCTGCGGCTCGGGTGCAGTCCGCACCAGTGAATCCCGTTGCACCTTCTTCTCACTCCCCAAGTGTCTTGCCCGACAACAGCCTCCTTTCCCCCGGTAACAGTCACATCATGCAACTGCGGGCTTCCCTTCCTGCGGTCCTTACTGGATACGTCCATACAGACTCCCGTACAGGTCCTCTCTGGCTGCCCGAGCGCGCATACCGCAGCACTCTGGGCTTTCCAGTCTCCGCTATCCTGCAACCTTGACATCCCCGTTGCTCTGGAACGCCACATACACAATGACAGCCAACTTCTCCCCGCCCTTCGTCTTCACATAGAGGACATCCCTGAATGTGGCACCCTCTTTCCCTCCGGTACGCGGCGCAGGCGTGATCTCCACCTTGAACTTGAACCCGTTGCCCGCCTTCACCTGATCCAGGACCTTCACAGAACCGTGCTCAGACGATACCGACTCGACCTCAAACGCCTCGCCGTAGTTGCTCTGCACGCTGAAGTCCCTCACGATGGGCGTCTGTGGATTGACATTCGTTTCAACGAACATGGTGGGCCTGACTCCGAACCTCGGCAGCACGGTGAAGGGCACATCCACCCTGTCGCACTCCGGGTGGGCCACCGTGATACGGATCGCGCCGGAGGAATGGCCCTGGAGCCTCTCAAGGTTGGCCGTGGGCCGGAGCACGAATCGTGTCGCCTGCGCCGAGGTGTCCACATCAGCGGTCAGGCAGTTGTCCGTGGACATGAAGGACTTGATGGAGAACGGCTGGTTGTCGATGCTCGTGAGCGTGAGCTCCGGACACCCTGCGTTCTCCCCCTTGAGCAGGAGCGACAGCCTCTGCGGCTCGCACACGACCTTCAGCACGATCTTCGCCCTGATCGTCAGCAGGACATCGGGCTTGGCAGGATCGTTGCTGAGGACATGAAGCTGTCGGGCCACACTGCCCGCAAGGGACCCCGATGTGTACACCACAGTCAGGACACCTCGCTCGCCCGGTGACAACTCCTGCCTGTCCAGGTCCGCCACCACGCCGCAGCACTTCTTGACCTCGGCGATCTGGAGCGGGGCGTCGCCCGCATTGGTGAATGTGAAGCGGCCTGTGTGCCTTGTGCCTGGAGATACATCGCCCAGGTCGCAGACCACCATGTCGAAGGCGATCCGCGCCACACCTGGGACTGGTGTCGGCTGGACTCGAGAGGTCCCAGCCGGCAGCGACTCCACGTCGGCCCTTGCCTCGTCCTGGTCCGCAGCCGAAGTGGACCCGGCCGATACGACCACTGGCGAAGGACTGGGCCCCGATCGCACCAACTCCCCACAGAGACCCTGCACGGAGAGCACAAAGGTGGCGACAAGCCAAGGCAAAGAGGAAAGACGACACCTCATAATCGCCTGCATCCCTACAGTCTCTCACCTGACGAACAGCCCACAGAGGGGGCGGCCGTCACGGTACATCCTTGTTCGTGTCAACGGCCGGCCTGCATGCGGAGGTCGCAGACCAATCTCCAGGCCCGTTACCTAGAAGGCCCCGTTGGACGCAGATCAACGGGTATATGTTCAACCACAGGCCCGCCGTTTGTCAATAGAGAAGAAGTGAGTATTTTGGCGGAAGGTCTGCAGACAAGGTCACCATGTCAGGATGATCCATCCCGTGCCCCAGAAGTCGCCCAGATACCGCATCCTAAGATGCTGAATCCTATGGGGATAGGTGCACACCTTGTGGTCGCCGGCTCGCCAGCGAGGACAGTCCCTCCGCGACCCCTGTGCACTGCATCGACTGCACCAGGGGCACCACCGAAAGTCTACAGTTCAACCGAAGCTCTACGGTCGCTCCGCACGTGCACCGGTGCCCGGCTCGGCCCTCCTCTTGTCTCGCAGCCTCAGACCGACCATGATGAGGGCCAGGAGCATATAGGGTAGGAGGTACCCGGCGACATCGTCCTCGCCACCTGCGCCCAGCGAGCAGCCTCCCCCACCGCCGCCCGACGTGCTGAGGGCCTCCTCGGACACGAGGTACGGCGTGAAGTGGGTGGTTTCGAACTGCAGGGCATGCAGGCTTGATGTGACGGTGATGTCCCGGACGTTCGTGACGCCCTTGTCCGTGAAGGCACCTGTGGCAGAGTCGAACCAGTATGCCCGGACCTTGTTGGTGCCGCGGCTCAGATAGGGGATCGTAATCGTGACAGGTTGCGAGAAGGTCAGGCCGCTCGGGCCAAAGTCGTAGATCCGCATGGACTCCGTCGCATACCCCTGAGGATTCCGTATCCGCCTGATGCTGATCGTGGCATTACACGGACAGGCCTGCGACGGGAACACCACAGAGACATCCTCCAGGGTCCGGATTCCCTGCGGCGGGGTGCCCACGGCTCCACCCGAGGATGCGGCAACCTCGCCCTCCGCCAGCGGCGCGGGATCCATGTACGTGGCCCCGGCGCAGTAGATCTGTCCCTTCTTGGCCCGGTCGTCGCTCCACGCCACATAGGGATAGCCGTCCCGGTTGACCGTGAGCGCAGCCTCGGTCTGGTCGCTGTTGGCCCCGTCGTCGCCCACGAGGACATTGACCGGGACCGAGCCTGGGCTCAGATCCGCAAGGTACAGATCCGTGTCTCCGCTTGCACCGACGTTGCGGCTGTCCTGCCAGCAGGCAAAGACCACGTCAGTCCCGTCGGCCCGGCAGCCCGCTGCCAGGGCCGGCATGTCCTGATCTGCACCGGATGTGTCGTCCACGATGTTGTTGCCTTGCAGCGGACTGGAAGGCAGGCCCTCGGAGGCGGCGTAGTAGACGTCCAGGCCCCCGGCCCGATCGTCGACCCAGACCGTGTGCAGCAGAGAGCCTGCAGTCGCGGCAACCACTGCAACCTGCGACTGGCTGCCCGGAGCCGCTACCACACGGGTGTTCGCCCACGGACCGCTGTTCGAGGCCGCGCCATAGAGGTCGGTCTGGCCGTTTCGCGCATCCGTCCACAGCACAAAGACCGTGTCCTGGGCATCGATAGCCAGGGCCGGATCGGTCTGGCTTGCCGTGTCGGTCGTCACACGAGACGCGGCCACAGTGGCAAAGGCGTCCGTTGAACGGGCCACATAGATATCCGGGTTGCCTGCCCGGTCATCCTGCCAGGCAATGGCCACAAGACCCGTTGCCTTCCGCCCGGCCGCCAGGGCGGGATTCACCTGGTTGAAGGGTGGATCGGCCGGGGCCGTTGGATCCACAATCCGCCTCGGCGCAGACCACGAGGTCCCATTGGAGGAGGTGGAGAGGACCACATCCCAGACCCCGCGTGCGTTCTCCTGCCATGCCACATACACCGTCCCCGCGCTGTCGATCGCGGCCGCCGGGTTGCAGTGATCCCCGGTGCTGCGGCTGACCTGTACACTGGCTGTGACCTGGTCTGTGTCGGGCGTGAAACGCGTCGCGTAGATGTGCCGCGATCCGGTATTGCCCGCCTCCCAGAAGACCCAGACAGATCCGCTGCCGTCGCTCAGAGTGACCGATCGAGCCTGGTGGATCCTGGTCTGGTCTGCGGAGACAGCCCGGTTGCGCCCAAACGAGACCATCTCTGTGGCAAACGAGTACGTCTGCTCGGCCATCGCGTTGCCGGCCAGATCCCGACCAGCCACGGCGACAGAGACCTCCCTGCCCTCGCCGTACGTTGTGTGCTGCTGATAGGTGTAGGTATAGGCCTCTGGTGCACCGGACCGGAAGCACACGCCTTGGTCGCTGGGGTAGGTCTCAACATCCCCTGCATACACGAGACTCCCGTTCACCCGCAGGGATACGGAAGCGGCATCGACCCCCGTGCCCTCATCCCGCAAGACCAGACTCACGAGGCTGTTCTGCGGGACCTGGATGGAATTGGGAGCAGGGCAGCAGTTGTCCACCACCGGCGGCAGTTGATCGGCCGCCTTGGTGAATGCTGCGGTCACGGACTTGTTGGCGTTCATGGTGATGGTCACAGGATTGGACGTCCCGGACGCATCCCCAGACCAGCCCGTGAACGTGTACCCCGTGTTCGGTGCAGCCGTCAGACTGACCGTCTCGCCGTGGGCATAGGTGCTCTTGTTCGGAGACTTGGTCACTGCACCATTGGTGGCACTGACCGTCAGTGTGTACGTAGCAGCCGCAAACCCGGCGGTCACAGACTTGTTCGCGTTCATGGTAATGGTCGTGGGGTTGGACGTGCCCGACGCATCCCCGGACCAGCCTGTGAAGGTGTACCCCGTGTTGGGTACGGCCTCCAAACTGACCGTCTCGCCATGCGCATAGGTGCTCTTGTTCGGAGACTTGGTCACCGTACCGTTGGTCGCGCTGATCGTCAGGGTGTAGGTGGCTGCAGCAAAGCCCGCGGTCACTGCCTTGTTGGCGTTCATGGTGATGGTCACGGGATTAGACGTGCCCGACGCATCTCCTGACCAGCCCGTGAACGTGTACCCCGTGTTCGGTACTGCCTCCAGTGTGACCGTCTCGCCATGGGCATAGGTGCTCTTGTTCGGAGACTTGGTCACTGCACCATTGGTGGCACTGACTGTCAGCGTGTACGTAGCTGCCGCGAAACCTGCGGTCACAGACTTGTTCGCGTTCATGGTAATGGTCGTGGGGTTGGACGTGCCCGATGCATCCCCTGACCAGCCCGTGAAGGTGTAGCCTGTGTTCGGTACAGCATCCAGCGTGAC
>JAGOQT010000307.1 GCA_018007255.1 Phycisphaerae bacterium
GGCCGCGCTGACGACCTCTTTGATCTCCTGGGTCACGAGGTTCTCGATGCCCTCTTGAGGATCGGACACGTCCTCGTCCGGCCTGGTCTGGAGCGCGACGGCCCTTCGGTGGGTCTGTTCCGACCGATAGTGGTGGCGGAGCTTGTTCGTGGCGATTCCGTACAGCCACGGCCAGAACCGGTCGGCGTTCTTGAGTCTTCCCAGGATCTTGACCATTTCCAGCAGGGTCTCCTGTACCATCTCGTCGGCGAGGTCTTCCCGGAGGGTGACCCGGACCATGTACACGCGCAACCGGACGCTGGCCAACTCAGCCAGACGGTCAAAGGCCCACTTATCGCCTTGCTGCGCCCGCATGGCCAGTTGCGTCACATCGAGTTGCTCGCTCATACAGGGTCTGTTCACCCTGGTGGGTGGCGAGCAAAGAGCCGACCACTCACCCTATAAAGTGCCTTGACCGTCTGCCGTGTAACGGGGTTTTCCAGGATTTGCCCCCGGTCTGGCGACCCCGTAGGGGGGCCCTGGACCGCCCCTGCTGCCCCTGATCGGAGGGTGGATCGGACGGATTCAAGGCCATCATAGCCAAAGGCTTATGCGACGATCAAGACAAATCCAGAAAAAGGGGGTCAGACCTTAACATAACAAATAAGCTCACCCTCTTTCTGGCTGGCGTAGACTCCTGACCATGACTGGACCGCCTCAAATAAGGCAGCCCAGCATAGTGATGATGGGTCGCAGAGACCTCAGTCTCCGTAGTAGGAGCAGCTCGTGCGGTCGGACTCCCAGATCCGGATGCAGTGCAGGTCGGCCTCGCCCAACTGGCCTGCCAGGCCGTGCCAGGCGAACCTCGCGATGTTCTCCATGGTGGGGTTGCGCTGGGCGAAATAGGGGACGTCCACGTTGAGGCTCCTGTGGTCCACGACCTGGAGGACGCGATCCTCCACGACCCGCTCAAGCCCAACCGGATCAACGGCCTGATCCGGCCGGACCCTCACAATGACCTCCATCCTGTAGTTGTGCCCATGCCCGGAGGGATGGGCGCACTTGCCGAACAAGGCCTGGTTCTCTGCAGAGGACAGGGACTTGTTCCACAACCGGTGCATGGCGGCAAACTCGAACATCTCGCTGTAGTAGACCATATCCGGGTCCTCTGTACGGATCTCCAGGTATCGAAACGGATTGAGCTTGAGGCTCAGGGCGTCCAGCGTGGCGGTCCCAAAGCGGCCGCTTAGACGCCCCTGCGCAGTGCGAAGCAGGCCCGCCACATCCGAGAGCCCGACTGGCCTGTGTCGACCGTAGCGGTCTCGGATCGCCTCAACGAACACGGGCACTGCATGTTCCCTGGCCGCCTCGTCGATCTTCAAGATGTCCAGGACGAACCCGCTGACCGGGTCCACCGAACCGGCCACCTGGACCCCGAGCTCCAGGAAGAGCGCCAGACCCAGGGCTGTGGGCTCTGCGCTGTACGGGTTACACCCCTGCCGAACCTCGGGATCGAAGGGATCCACGCAGAACCGTACGTATCGAGTCAGGTGGTGCACGGGGCGACTCTTCTACCGCCTGTCCTGGTGCAGCAGGCTCAGGATCTCGTTGCGGCTCCTGGGGTCCTTGCGGAAGATGCCCCGCAGGGCCGAGGTAACCATGGTGGAGCCCGGCTTCTTGATGCCGCGGATGGTCATACAGCTGTGGGAGGCCTCCAGGACCACGGCCACACCCATGGGCTTGAGGCGGTCCATGATCAGGTCCGCGATCTGCCCGGTCAGTCGCTCCTGGCACTGCAGGCGCTTGGCGAAGCAGTCCACGATGCGGGCCAGCTTGCTGACCCCCAGGACCCGGCCGGTCGGGAGGTAGGCCACATGCGCGGACCCGATGAAGGGCAGGAGGTGGTGTTCGCAGAGACTGTAGAAGGGGATGTCCCTGAGCAGGACGATCTCGTCGTAGTTCTCGGTGAACACGCTCCGAAGATGGAGTTCGGGGTTCTCGTGCATGCCCGCCACGAGCTCGCAGTACATCCGGGCCACGCGGGCCGGCGTGTCCCGAAGCCCCTCCCGGTCCAGGTCCTCGCCGATGGCCAGCAGGATCTCCGCTACGGCCTTCTCGATCCGCGCGGTGTCGATCGGTTCCCTCTTATTTGTAGCCATTGAGGACCTCCTTTATCGTGTGCGCGGGAGTCCGGCCCGATGGATCAGGAAGGTCGTCAGGAGGCGCACGCCGAAGCCGCTGGCCACCTGGGCCCCGGCATCCGCCGGGGCCGGGCACACGTCCACCCCTGCGATGTCCAGGTGCGCCCAGCTCTTGCCGCCCACAAACTGCCTGAGGAAGGCCGCGGCCGTGCAGGCCCCGCCCCACCGGCTGGCCGTGTTCTTGAGGTCCGCGATCTTGCTCTTCATCTCATCGGCGTAGTCGTCCGTGCAAGGCAGGGGCCAGATCGGCTCGCCGCTCTGCGCAGCGGCCTGCCGGAGCTGTGCGACCAGGGCGTCCTCATTGCCCATGATCCCCGCCATGTGCCTGCCCAGGGCGACCCTGCATGCGCCCGTGAGGGTGGCGATGTCCACGAGCGTGTCGCAGCCCTGCTTCACGGCGTAGGTCAGGGCGTCGCAGAGGATCAGGCGACCCTCCGCATCGGTGTTGAGGACCTCCACCGTCTTGCCGCTGTAGGTCCTGACGATATCCCCGGGCCGGTAGCTCGTTCCGCTGGGGAGGTTCTCCGCGGCCGGGATCAGGCCCAGCACGTCCAGATCGAGGCCCAGGTCAGCCACGGCCTTCATCGTGCCCAGCACGGCCGCCCCGCCGCTCTTGTCGAACTTCATCTGGTCCATGTCTGCGGAGGGCTTGATACTGATGCCGCCCGAGTCGAACGTGATCGCCTTGCCGACCAGGGCCACGCGGTGCGGGCGGCCCCGTGGCCGCTTGCGGGGTGCGTAGCGGAGCACGATCAGGCAGGGCCCGTGGCTCGAACCCGCGCCGACCGCCAGGATGCCCCCCATGCCCCTTGCCTTCAACAGGCCGCCACCCAGGACCGTGCAGGACAGATGCCGGGCGCTGCGAGCCACTCTCCGGGCGAGGGCCGCCATCTCGGAGGGATGGACCGCATTGCCCGGCTGGTTGGCCACGTCTCTGGCCAGGTTGCAGGCCCGCCCGATCAGGGCCCCGCGAGAGCACCCCCGTGACAGACTGCGTCGGGTGTCCTCCTCCGGCTCGACCACCTCGACCCTCAGGCGGGCGGGCCCCGCTTTGTCCTTCCTGGTCATGTACTCGTCGTATCGATACGCGCCGAAGCAGACGCCCTCGGCGAGGGCCCTGCCCACCTCGGCCGGGTCCAGCCTGGGACTCCATGCGCTGTGCAGGGCCAGGCAGAGGCTCCGCCCGCCCAGGGACGCGGTCCTGCTCGCAGCCACGCCGGCGGCCCGGCGAAGCGTGTCCAGGTCGGCCTTCCGGGGGTCGCCGAGCCCGACCGCGAGGATCCGCCTGGGCCCCCCGTCCCTGTCCCCGTACACGAGCGTGCTCGTCCCTGCCTCGGCCTTGAAGTCCCCCAGCGATGCGGGCCTCTGCAGGACCCTGGAGAGCCGCCCGTCCAGGGCCTTCAGTGCCGCACCCAGGCCCCGCCCTGCGAACATCCCCACGGCCAGCACGTCGGCCCCCCGGGAGGGCATCGGCAGACCCGACACGGCGAAAGTGATTTCCATCGGTGGTCTCATGGCTTACGTCCTGTTCCCGCCCAGGCCCCCCTTGGTCCGATGGCGGAGACTGGCCTCGATGAAGTCGTCGATCGCTCCGTCCAGAACGGCATCCACCTGCCCCGTCTGGAAGTCCGTGCGGTGGTCCTTGACCATCTGGTAGGGCTGCAGCACATAGCTT
This sequence comes from Phycisphaerae bacterium, assembly GCA_018007255.1. Classification (GTDB taxonomy): domain Bacteria; phylum Planctomycetota; class Phycisphaerae; order Sedimentisphaerales; family Anaerobacaceae; genus DTPU01. The sequence goes on from JAGOQT010000307.1 coordinate 3,856, forward strand.
CGGATCTGGTTCCCCCAGGCGATTTGTCCCTTTTCTCCATACAAATTAGCCACTTCAGTGTCCCGCTTCTGCTGCTCGATCATGTAGAGCCGCCCCTTCAAGACCTTCATGGCCTGGGCGCGGTTCTTGTGCTGGCTCCGCTCGTTCTGGCACTGGACGACGATCCCGGTGGGCAGGTGCGTGATGCGGACGGCCGAGCTGACCTTGTTGACGTGCTGGCCCCCCGCGCCGCTTGCGCGGAAGAAGTCGACCCGGAGGTCCTCCTCGTCGACCTCGACCTTGACGTCCTCCTCGAACTCGGGAATGCAGTCCACGGCGGCGAAGCTCGTGTGGCGCCGGCTCTGGGAGTCGAACGGACTGATCCGGACCAACCGGTGTACGCCGACCTCGCAGGAGAGCTTGCCGAAGGCGAAGGGACCGACCACGCGCAGGGTGATCGACCGAATGCCTGCCTCCTCCCCAGGGACCACGTCGAGCTCCTCCCGCTTGTATCGGTTGGCATCGAGGTACCTCGTGTACATGCGAAGCAGCATGTTGGCCCAGTCGCAGCTCTCCGTGCCCCCGGCCCCGGCGTGGATGCTGAGAAAGCAGTTCTTGGCGTCGTGGGGTCCGGACAGGAGTCCCTGGAGTTCGATCTTCTGGCAGCGGGCCTTCAGTGTTGCGAGATCCTGCTCCAACTGGATCAAGTCGTCCGGATTCCCTTCCGCGATCTCCAGAAGGCCGTCGAGATCCCCCACGTCGCGGACCACTTCCTCAATGGGATCCACCACCGCCTTGAGCGCGCTGAGCTGGGATACGGTGGCCTGTGCCTGCTCCTGATTGTCCCAGAACCCGGGACTGGCCATCCTGGCCTGGAGCTTCAGGAGCTGATCCTTCTTGCCGGGCAAGTCAAAGCCAGTCCCGGATGTCTTCCACCCGGGCCGCCAAGTCCCTGATCGCAGTTCTGATTTCAGACGCTTCCATAGTCATGATCCGTTAACCCTGTTTGTGCCGTGGGGCCGTTATACCAGTATTGAGGTGATCGTGCAACTGGACAGGCACACAACAATCGTGCCCAAGCCAATCCTGCATCAGGCGTGCGTCCTATAATATACAAACTGAGTGCTACTGTACCATGGGTCGTGCGGTCTGCTCAGCCCCCGCCATGCCTAATCCAACATTTACTTGCAGGTTAGCCAAGTTCCACGTGGAACGGCG
>JAGOQT010000309.1 GCA_018007255.1 Phycisphaerae bacterium
CTCCAGGCCGGGCAGACCCTCAAGGTGGTCGCGGGGCCGTTCCACGGCAAGGTCTCCCTGTCCGCATTCACCCTGGAGCTGTATCTCCAGAACACCTTCGTCAAGACCTACCCCGTGGGCCTGGGCAAGCCCGGTTTCGAGACCCCCACAGGGGAGTGGAGGGTCAGGCCCGGAGACAAGCACATCAAGCCCCCTTGGACGGACCCGGACACCGGACGGGTGTACCGGGGCGATGACCCGGATTACCCCCTGGGGTCCCGCTGGATCGGTCTGGAGGGCCTGTCGGGCAATGCCCTGGGCAGGACGGGTTTTGCCCTGCACGGGACCAACGACCCCAACCAGATCGGCAGGCCGGGGTCCCGGGGCTGCATCCGGTTGCACAACGGCGACGCAGTGGCGGTCTACAACATGCTCATCCCGGGCCTGTCCAGGGTCCGCATCGAGGACTGAGGGGGCCGGCCTGCACACGATTTGCGGCCGAGACCTCCCTACTCCAGGTAGAAGACCTCGGTCAGGGGCTTGGACACAGGGGAGTGGTCCGGGTTGGTCTCCATGATGTCCGCCATGTAGGCCCACCACCTCTGCACGACCGGATTGGAGCCGAGGTCCTGGGAAGAGGACCCGCCCGACTGTCTCTGGCAGGCAAAGAGGGTCCCGGTCCGGGGGTCCAAGAAGATCGAGTAGTCCGAGACCCCGGTCTCCTTCAGGAGGGCCTTGAGCTCCGGCCAGATCCGGTCGTGGCGCCTCTTGTACTCCTCTTCACATCCAGGCTTCAACTGCATGGCAAAGGCAATTCGCTTCATGCGGAATCTCCAGGTCATGGGGTCGCAGCCGGTCCTGTCAGGCCGCAGGAGATGGTATGTGCGGGGCAGGGGGGTGTCAACCCTGCTGCCCGGAGGTCCCCCATGGACCTGGCCTTCAGCCATCCAGGGCGGCAGGTTCCCAATCCCACCACTGTGCCCAGGCCCTGAGCAGGGCCTGATAGCGTCTGGAATTGGCCTCGCCCTGTGTGGTGCTGCTGGAGAGCATGGGGTTCATGGGGATCGGCCCGAATCCCTTGCCCGTGATCCGCTCCATGGAGGCCAGGAGCATCTCGACATCTGCATAGAAGCGGAAGTCCTGGGTCGGATCAGCCAGGCAGAGGCGGGCAAGGGCCCTTCGCATCTCAGGAAGGCCCGAGGCGTCCTGGACCTCTGTGAGGAAACAGGCCGCATAGAGCCTGACCCTGTCACTGGGATCGTCCAGTCGTTTCCGCAACTCCAGCACAGCTACAGGATCACGGGTGTCCGCCAGCGCATACAAGGCAGTCACGCGGACCTGTTCGGCCTTGTCATCAGCCGCCAAGACCAGGTAGGGCACCAGGCCCGGTACTGCCGGGTCGAGGTCCGCGCTGCGCTCAATCCGTTGGCCGCCCGTGCGGTCCGTGCGCCTGGACATCCTGCGTAGGCCGTGGACCGCCTCGCAGCGGACCAGTACCTCATAGAGTGCAGAGTCCTCGTCGTTCGGCTCCCGGACGTCCTGGAGTACACGATGGAGGAGATCCGCACATGCACGTGTTTGGATCTTGGATCCGAGCGCGCCCACGATCTCATAACGCTGCACGGGGCTGGCCCGCTTCATGAGGACCTCTTCAGCGGCGGACACGGCCGCATCGGGCGTGGCCTTGAGTTCCCCGAGCAGGGCCAGCCTAGCCAACCTGGCCCCGTTGACCTCTGCGTCGGCCTGTGCATTGTAGGGATCGCCCTTGGATGGGCCGCGCGGATGGGGGGTGGCCAAGTAACGATCCAGGATCGTCTGGGCCTGGGAGAGGTCGTCTGCCCCTGCAGCCGCGGCATACAACAGAAGGCACGAAATCGACAGGATCGTTCTCATGGGTTGACGCCCTCCTTCTGCGGGGCGGCATCGACAAAGGTGTGACGGATTCCTTCTCATGATCGATCTCCTTCTGTCTGTCCGAAGACCGTTGACCTCTTCCTATCTGGTGGACGGCTGCACGTCCTGAGGCATCTTGATCAACACGGTCTGGCCGTCCACGGAGAGCAGGACATCGGCGGTGAAGGCCAGGCTGCCCTGCCTGCCCTCGCGGGCCATCCGCTCGACCAGTTCCCAGAAGGCCTCGGTCCCGAACTCGATTGTGCGATCGGGCTGGCGGTCCGCCTGGGCCGAGGCCAGGCGGCTGTCGATCCATCGGTTGGCCCTGTTGTAGAAGGCCCGGTCGTGGGTCTGCTGCACGGTGTCGATCCGGACCTGCTCCATCCGTTCGTTGAGATAGGCATTCTCGTAGTTGAGCACGGCCTGCCCCTTCTGCCTCTGGATGTTGAGGCCCTGGTTCACACCCCCCATCCCGGATCGGACCTGCATGGCGCGACGGTCGAAGTTGGACCAGGCCTCCTGTCTGACCTGGCTCAGATCCTGCAGGTCCGTGCCCTCGCGGGCCAGGAAGGCCGTGTACTCGGTCAGGATTCCGAATTTCGTGGACAGACGCACGATCTCCTCGGTCAGCTCCTTGATCTTGGGGTCGTCCGCTGAACGCCCGCCCTCCGCACCCATCTGGCGGATCAGGTCGATCAGTTCCGCGATCTTGCGCCCGGCCCAGAGCCGGGGCACAAAGCCGTGGAGCCTGTCCGCCTTGGCCGGATCGAGGCTGAAGCGGGAGGTCTGTACGTCACCGAGGCGGCGGCCCGTGAGCTCGAACACCACGGCCTCCGGACCGATGTACTGGCCCAACAGGACGAGCTGATCCCCTTCAAAGAGGTCCGGCAGCACAACGGGCAACAGGTCGCGGACACGGCCCAGTGCAGGCCTGCGGTCCGGGCCCAGGACCTCCAATCGGGGCTCCGTCCAGACCGGTCCGGACAAGCGGGCAAAGACCTTGCCGACCTTGACCTCCACGTCTTCATCCGGAAGAACGAACTCCGCCTTGGCCCTGGACAGGTCTGCCAGCCTCTCCAGGAGCGGGGCATTGACGTCCAGGCCCACGCCGAAGGTGAAGATCCGGCGGCGGTGGGGATTGGAACGGGTTGCCAGGTCGCGGATCGCGGTCTCCGAGGTCTGGCCCACGGTCGGAAGGCCGTCGGTCAGGAACAGGACGATCGGGAGCATCCCCGCTGCGGGGGCCTGCTCCAGGGCAGTCTTGAGGGCGTCGTGCAGATTGGTCCCGCCCGTGGCCGTGATGCCCTCGATGTACCCGCGGGCCGCGGCCCAGGTCTGGGCGTCCTTGAGGACCGGCTTGGGAGAGAAGCACTCCACGGTGTTGCTGTAGAGGATGACATTGAAGGCCTCGCCCTCCTTCAAACCGGCAATCACCTGCAGGGCCGCCTCCTTGGCCTGCGCGAGCTTCTGGTCCCTCATGCTCCCGGACCGGTCGATGACCAGGATCACCTCCCGTTTCACCGCGTCTGCATCGGCTCGCCGGCCGGCCGGCGCACCGGCCAACAGGAGGAAGTATCCGCCTCCGACCTCCGCGTCCGGGAAGGCCAATACCGTTGCGGTCACATCCCCCCCCTTGGATTCCACCAGGTACGACAGTCTGAAGGGCCCCGGCCTCCTGCCCGCCTCTGCATCGACCTTGACCGAGACGCGGGTGTCGCTCTCGCGGTGGGTGTAGACCGTGTGACTGGGACAGTACACCGTGGAGATGGGGTGTTGCGACCGGATGTTCGCGGTCACCTTCCACGGCACGTCGTACTGGAGGGACTCGCTCCTGGGCAGGACGTAATCGATCCGGTTGCCGTCCGACTGGAGCAGGTTCTCGTAGGTCAGGCGGACCCTCTGCTTTCCATGGGGCTCGACAGGGAAGACGCTGGAGCGGATCAGGTTGTATCCGGCGAACTCCACGAGCGCAGGGTCGCGGATCTTGGAGACCAGGTCCCTGTAGATCCTCCGGGCCTCCTCGCGTGCCAGGACCCTGGCCTCGATCTGGCCCGAGGGCCCGTCATACGCAAATCCCCGCACCACAGCCCCGTCCGGCACGGGGACGATCAGCTCCGCCTCCTGGCGCAGGCCGCTGGTGTTCTCCAGGGAGATCTCGAGGGTCGTGGTGGCCGTGGTCTCCAGGATGTCCACCAGGGCCTCCACGCCCGTGATCCGGATGGCCGCAGGTCCGCCCGGGATCAGGCCAAAGGCCCGGGTCTGCGGCACGATCACGTTGGAGGCGGGCGGACGCACGCCCACGTGAGCCGGCTGGGCAAGGGCAGGCCCCTGCCCCACAGCCCACAGAAGCACGGACAACAGACTCAGCACACTCGGTGTCTTGTTCATGATGAGGGTCTCCTTGTCCTCGGATCAGGGTAGCCAGAAGTAGTGCCACGTGTAGTCGAGAGGGGCCGTCTCGGAGGGCTTCAACTCGAACTCCCACTGAATCCGACCCAGGCTGTTGAAGTGATACCACCACCAGGGCCACGACCTCCAGGACCACCAGACCGGCACCCCCTCCTCGACCAGCCAGTCGTTGTCCCCGGTCTGGCTCTGGGCAATGCGGCCGTCGTGCCCGGCCTGGTCCACCATGCCCAGGACCGACCGGGTGACCTCAATCTGCACGGGCTCGGGGCTGTAGTTGGTCAGGGTCACGGAGCCGGCCATCTGGACCTTGGTGTACCGGTTGCCGTTCCAGTTGACGGCATCGGGCGTGACCTCGGTCTGCCGGTCCGAGACCTTGACGGTGATGTTGACCGCAGCCGTCACCTCCACATCGCAGGTGCCCCCCACTGGGGTGTACATCATCATGGCCTGGGCCAGGACCCGCCCGTTCTTGAGGATCAAGACGGGTGCCGTGGTGAGCGGACACGAGGCCGTGTTCTTGAGGCGGAGCTTGTGCATGACCTTCGGGCTGTGGAAGAGTCTGGCCAGCTCCATCTGCTGTTGGGTGTTGAACTGCCCGCGCATCTCCGCAGGAGGGGCAAAGGGGATGTCCAGGCAGTACGCATCCGTGTAGAGGAGGTCGAACTGAACCAGAGGGACAACCAGACGCTGGCCCTTGCGGATCGTCACGTGCTGGAGGTCAAACACGAACAGGTCCTCGTGCCGGTCCGATCCCTTGAGCTC
>JAGOQT010000019.1 GCA_018007255.1 Phycisphaerae bacterium
TTTAAACATTCAGTTGAAGAAAAAAGACCGGGTAAAGCCGGGACAGTTATGGCGATTTCCGTGGGATGATGAAGAAGGGGGCGAGGCGGAAAAGCCGATGACGGCGGAAGAGATCAGGCGGCACAAGATAGGTGCAGGGAGAGTGGGCGGCAAGGCGAGCGGCACGGCGAGCGGCGCGGCGAGCACCAGGCCCGTGACCCCGAGGCCCCCCACGGACCGGCCCAATCGCAAGACCAATCCCAGGCTCAGCAACGCCCCTGCAAAGGCGAAGACCGCCGTGGCAGATCCCCCCCACACCGACCAGGTCAGGCCGCTGACCACGGCGAGGACCGCGCCCAGCCCCGCTCCGCTGGACACGCCCAGCACATAGGGATCGGCCAGGGGATTGCGGAGCAGGACCTGGCACACCACCCCGGCCCCGGCCAAGGCCGCACCCACCACTGCGGCCACGACCACACGCGGCAGCCTCATGTGTACCAGGATCTGGTAGTCCGCACCTGGCGACTGGGGGGATGAGGCCTGGTCCAGGGCCCGGGCCAGGGACACGGGCTCGCTGCCCGTGGCCATGGCCCAGACCATCACGGCCAGGAGCGCGGCCATGGCCACGGCCAGTCTCAGGGTCAGGCGCTGCGGTGTCAGGAGGCAGGCAGGCATGGCTATCCGTCGTCAGTCGCAGGTGGCCGGTCGCCGGCTGCGAGGCGGACACACTGGGCGATCTGCTCCACGGCGTCGGCCACCCTGGGTCCAGGCCGGGAGACCACGCCCTCGTTGACCTGATAGATCCGCCCATGGGTAACTGCCGGGATGTCTTTGAATCGGCCCCAGAACTCTGCCCGAGGCCCCACACAGGCCGTGACCTGGTCCACTCGAGCCGGCTCGATGATCACGTCCGGTCTGCAGGCCAGGACCTGCTCACCTCCGATCGGCGGGTATCGGTAGACCGTGGGACCCATGGCATTCTGACCGCCGGCCATCCGGATAATCTCGTCCACAAAGGTCCCCCTGCCTGCGACCCGAAGGGGCCTGCGCTGCACCACCCACAGGACCCGGGGCCCGGGCCGGCCGAATCCTGCCCCAGCCGCGGCCATGCGCTCGGCCATCGAGGCCCTCAGCCGGTCCGCCCGGTCTTCACAGCCCAGGGCCAGGCCCAGGGTTTCCAAGGCCGCCATCAACTCACCGACGGTCTCGATCCTGAGTGTCAGACACGGATACCCCATGCGCCCCAGGCGATGGGAGACCGCCCTCTGCTGGGCCATGTCCAGGGTCAGGACCAGGTCCGGCGCAGCCCCCACCACCGCCTCCAGGTTCGGCTGCCAGAAGGTCCCGACCTTGGCCTTCCGGGTCGCCTCCTCAGGGTAGTCGCAGTGGTCCGTCACCCCCACCACGCGGCAGTCCAGTCCCAGGGCATACAGGATCTCGGTCAGGTTGGGGGCAAGGGACACGATGCGGGCCGCAGGCTGCCCGGTGGCCCGCCTCTGCGCGGCGGGCCGATCCGCCACGGCCACCAGTCCGGCCCCGGCTGCCATCCAACCTGCCCACACCAGAGCCAGCAGGACCCATCGCGCCATCACGTCCTCAGGAACTGCCTCTGGAGATCGGCGAGTGTGAGCTTGATCGTGGTGGGCCTGCCGTGCGGGCACCGGACCGACGACTCGGCCGACCGGGCATCTGCCAGGAGCTGCTCGATCTCGAGGTCGGATAGCCTCTGGCCGGCCTTGATCGCGGCCTTGCACGCAGCCATGCTCAGGACCTCGTCCAGCAGGCGGTCCGCCTGCCCGTCCTGCCCATGGGCATCCAGCAGGTCGATCAGGTCCTGGACCAAGCCCGCCGGGTCGGCCTTGTCCAGGACCGTGGGAAACGACTGGATCGCATAGGTATGGGGCCCGAAGGGCACGACCTCCAGACCCAGGCTGCGGACCAGGTCTGCATGGGCCTCCAAGGTGTGGATCTGCGGATCGCCAAGCCGGACCGTCTGGGGGATCAGGAGCCTCTGGGACTCCAGTCCGGTGCGGGCCAGGCGAAGGGCCATCCGCTCGTAGAGGATCTTCTCGTGCAGGGCGTGTTGGTCCACGATGGCCAGGCCGTCCTCGGTCTGGACCACGATATAGGAGTCGTGGATCTGGATGAACCGCTTGGGCGCGGTGACGACCTTGTCCACCACGGCCGTCATGGGCCCGGCATACCTGCCGGGCGGCTCGTGCGCGTCGCCCATGGCCCCCCTCCTGCAGGACCCGTGCGCGGCCAGGAAGTCCGCCATCGCATCCACCACGCCCTGGTTTCGCACACCCGGCCCGGGGGCAGGGCCGGCCCGCTGCGCAGGCACGGGATGGGGGAGCCGGATCGGCATACCCAAGTCCTCTGCCAGGAGCCTCTCCCGCAATGCGGCCAGGACCTGGGAATGGATCCGATTCGCTTCATAGAACCTCACCTCGATCTTGGTCGGGTGCACGTTCACGTCAAAGGCCTCAGGGGGCATGGTGAGGAACAGGAAGACCGCAGGCTGGCGGTCCGGCTCCAGCAGCCCGCGATAGGCCTCCTTGATCGCATGGCTGATGGACTTGTCCCGGATGAAGCGTCCGTTGAGGAACACGTACTGGAGCCTGGTGTTGGCCCTGGACACCTCGGGTCTGCCCAACAGACCCAGGATCTGCATGCCCCTCTCGCCGGACCGGACCTCCACGAACGGCTCGCCCGACTCGCCCGCCAGGGAGGGAAACAGGGCCAGGACCCGGTCCCGCAGGCCTTGGTCCGCAGGCAGCCTGTACACCTGCCTGCCGTTGTGGACCAGGGCCAGGTCCACTCGGGGTCCCGCGCAGGGCGGGTCCATCCCACAGACCCCCAGTGCTACGCGGGTGAACTGCTCGGCCACGTGGTCCATCTCAGTGGCGGCCGTGCGGAGGAACTTCTGCCTTGCGGGCAGGCGGTAGAAGAGGTCCCGTACGTGGATGGCCGTGCCCACGTCGCCGCTGCACGGGGCCACGGGCTCCTTGCGGCCGCAGTCGATCTGGAGGCAGTGGGCCTGGGGGCTGTGTGCGGTGCGGCTCACGGCCCTGACCTGCGCAACAGCCCCGATGCTGGCCAGGGCCTCGCCCCTGAAACCGAAGGTCGCGATGGACCGCAGGTCGTCGTGGGTCTTCAGCTTGCTCGTGGCATGGGGCTCAAAGGCCAGGGCCAGGTCCTCGGCGTCCATGCCCTGCCCATTGTCGGTGACGCTGGTGAGCTTGCGCCCGCCCTGCTCCACGGCCACGGTGATCCGGGTCGCGCCCCCGTCCAAGGCATTCTCCAGGAGCTCCTTGACCACACTGGCCGGGCGCTCGATCACCTCGCCGGCGGCAATCGTGTTGATCAGGTTCTGGTCCAGGACCGCAATGCGAGACATGGTTCCCCGTGAAGCCGTCGAATGGACACGTCCACGCCTAGTCCGTGAGTCCGAGAGCCGTCGAACGGGGACCCGCGCAGACGATCGCGAGCGCCTCCGCTCCGCGGCTCGACTACGCGTCCCTTGGGCGACTCTCCACCTTCCTAGTCTGCCCCTTCCAGGAGGCTCCGGCCGGTCATCTCGTCCGGCTTGGGCAGGCCCATCATCTCCAGCAGGGTGGGCCCGATGTCGGCCAGGTTCCCGCCCTCACGGAGCCGGCTGCCCTTGAACCGTCCGTCCACCACGACCAGGGGCACATCGCCGATCGTGTGCGAGGTATGGGGCTTGTCCGGTGTGCCGTCGATCATCCGCTCGAAGTTCCCGTGGTCGGCCGTGACCAGGGCTGCACCCCCGAGTGACTGGACCTTGTCCAGGATCCGGCCCACACACTCGTCCACGACCTCCGCCGCCTTGAGGGCCGCGGCCAGCACACCCGTGTGGCCGACCATGTCCGGGTTGGCGAAGTTCACCACCAGGACGTCGTATTTCCCGGAGTCCAGGCGCTCCAGGACCACCTCCGTGACCTCGCGAGCCGACATCTCGGGCTTGAGGTCGTACGTCCGGACCCGAGGCGAGGGCACGATCTGCCGGTCCTCCCCCTTGAAGGGCTTCTCCGTGTAGTCATTGAAGAAGAAGGTCACATGGGCGTACTTCTCGGTCTCGGCACACCGGAACTGCTTGAGACCCAGGTCCCCCCAGTAAGCACCCAGGATGTTCTTCATCTTGGCCGGCTTGGGGAAGGCCACGGGCGCAGGGATCGAGGCGTCGTACTCGGTCATGCACACGAAGTAGAGGTCCGGCTTGAGGGGCCTGGGGAACTCCTGGAAACTGGGATCCACAAACACACGGGTGATCTCCCTGGGCCGGTCCCCCCGGAAGTTGAAGAACACGACCCCGTCCCCGTCCTGGATCGTGGCCACCGGTTCGCCCTCCTCGCTCACGATGCACGTGGGCTCGATGAACTCATCGGTGACCTTGTTGGCGTGGCTGGCTGCAATGGCCTCCGCAGCGGACTTGGCCTTGTGTCCCTTGCCGAACCGCAGGCACTCAAAGGCCTTCTGCACCCGGTCCCACCGGCTGTCCCGGTCCATGGCATAGAACCGGCCCATGACCGTCGCGATCCTGCCGATCCCCGTCTCCGCAGCCCTGGCCTCGATCTGGGCGATGAACCGGGGACTGCTGTCGGGCGGGGTGTCGCGGCCGTCCGTGAAGGCGTGGATGAAGACCTGGGACAGGCCGTTCCGCTTGCCCAACTCGAGCAGACCGTAGAGGTGCTCCAGCAGGGCATGCACACCGGCATCGCTGCACAGGCCCATCACGTGCATGCGGCCGTTGTGCTCCTTGACGAACCGGACCAGGTTCAGGAACTCCTTGTTCTCAAAGAACGACCCGTCCTCTATGGCCATGGTCAGCCTGACCGTCTCCTGGGGCACGATCCGGCCCGCACCGATGTTCTGGTGCCCCACCTCGCTGTTGCCCATGGTCCCCTCCGGAAGACCCACATACCGGCCATAGGTGTGGATCAGGGTGTGGGGGTACTCGGCCATGATCCTCCTGTCCACAGGGGTGTTGCCTGCCTTGGTGCAGTTGTACGGGTCCTCATTGGGATCTGGATTGTAACCCCAGCCGTCCCTGATGATTAGGGCAAACGGTCGTCTCTCCAGAACCGCCTTCTTCTTCGCCATAGATGGGCAACCTTTCCCCATGAAAAGACCAAACGAGGCCTTCGCCTCGTCCACGTCGGGACCACCGCCGACCCGCCGGCATAGGATACCTGCGCAGGGCCGGGATGTCAAATCCCGGCCCCGCCCTCATGGCGGTCCCCCGGGTCCGGTCTGTGTGTCCGGGGTGTAGGTGACAGGTCTCTTCTTGAACTCCTGAAGGGTCTCCAGGAGCAGCACCTGGTCGAGCCCATGGGATCGGCCCGCGTCCTGGGCCAGACTGCGGATCTCGTGTGCGGACCGACCGTGAATCATGGCGTACAAGGTGTAGGGCCAACCCGGAAACGACCCCCTCTGGTAGCAGTGGGTCACCCACGGGTGAACAGCCAGGCCCCTGCCCGCGGCCGCGATACGATCCTCGTGCACCTCGGCCACAAACAGGCCGTTGGCCGTAAAGCCCAGCCTGCGATGGTCGACCACGGCCGCGATCCTCCGGACCACCCCCTTGCGGACCAAGGCCTCGATGATCGAGACGGCCCCTTCGCCCAGCCCGTCCCAGGGCCGCGGCTCGATGCGGAGACCCTTCTGCAGACCGGAAAGGACCGCCCATTCCCGGCCCGTCATGTCCACGGCCCGGGCGCAGGGGGGGAGAGGCGGTTCCGCACAGGGTCGCTCCTGTCCTGTGGCGTCGAAGAAGACCTCCAGCTTGAAGACCCGCCTGGCAGGCAGGCTGTGAAACTCCACGCCCAGTTGATCCCGAAGACCGCCGAGCACACCCTGGATCTCGTCCAGGCCCCTGCCCTGCAGTGTGAACCACAGGTTGGTGGGGTGGTCGCGGAGGTAGTTGTGCGACACCCCGGGCAGGCCGTTGACCACATCCACGACCTCGCGCAGACTCCGGGCAGGCACCCGGGCCGCGACCAATGTGCTGGTCCTGCCCAGGGCCCGGCCGTTCACGACAGGACCGATCCTGCGCACGACCCCGGCCTGGACCAGGTCGCGTGTGTGCTCCAGGACCTGCTGCTCTGTGCAACCCAGGCGGGCCGCGATCTCCTCGAAGGGGCGAGTGCACACGGGAAGGCCCCTCTGCAGGAGGTTGCAGAGCCGCTGCTGGAGGTCGGTCATGGCCTGGCCTCGGGCTGGGCAGGGCCCCCGCAGATCGGGTCACCGGCCAGGAAGTCACCGCACGCGGCAAAGGCCCTGGCCCTGCACCCCCCGCAGGTCTCCAGGTACGGGCACAGGCGGCACGGCCCTGTGATGTTCCGTCTGTCACGGAGCCGGCCGAACAGATCGGACTGTTCCCAGATCGCGCGGAAGTCAAATCCGTTCTGCACCAGATTCCCCGCAGGGATGTCCAGGAACCCGCAGGCCTGGACGTCGCCGCTGCGGCTGACGAACCCGAACCGGCGGCCGCCCATGCACCCGCGGACCACACCCGCCCGCTTCTCGGCCCTGCTCTCGCTCACCACCCGGCTGAACTGGGGGCCGCAGGTCACGCGCACCTCGATCTTGGACCTGAGCTGGATCCGCAGGATCTCGTTGAGCAGGGTCTCGTACTGCACGGGATCCAGCAGCTGATCGGACAGGTCCCTGCCCCGTCCTGTGGGCACCAGGATGAAGGGATTGAAGCACGCCGCCCCAAGACGCTCGGCCAGATCCGCAATGGCGATCACCTCGTGCTGGTTCACCCTGCAGATCGTGGTGTTGATCTGGAACCGCAGACCCGCCTGCCGGGCCAGGCCCGCTGCCCGGATCACGGCGTCAAAGGCCCCCCTGGCCCCGCGGAACAGGTCGTGGGTGTCGGCCGAGGCCCCGTCCAGTGAGAACGACAGGGCCCGGATCCCCGCGTCCTGAAGGTCCGCGATCGCCTGCTCGTCGATCCTGTACCCGCAACTGGCCATGACCATGGTCAGGCCCTCGCTGCGGCCGTGACGGACCAGGTCCAGGAGGTCGGGCCGCTCCATGGGCTCGCCGCCGGTCAGGATGAGGGTGCAGGGGCTGTAGTCCGCAATGGCAGAGAGGACCCTCCTGCACTGGTCCGTGGTCAGCTCCCCCTCGCCCCCTGCGCCGGCATTGGCCCTGCAGTGCCTGCACGCAAATCGGCACCGGCCGGTGACCTCGAAGGCAATGAGCATCGGCTTGGGTGTGGGACTGTCCTTCATGACAGGCGGACACTGTAGCCGTGAACCTGCGGCCTGTCAACGCCGCAGGGGGCCGTGACGAGGCCCACGGCCGGTAGGTTCTCGGCCCAAGACCAGAGACGGCCTGAACCGACGCGATGCCCACGGGGCGGGCAGATCTTCCCTGGTGGGCTGAGTCCATCAGCAAGAGCCTGGGTGGGCCGCCCAGTGCGGCGTTCAAACCGTCTGGTCTATGACCGTCCGATGACCCCATGGGCCGGGACCCATCCTACCCGGTTAGGGATTCGACGGCTCTGCGTCTCCAACAAGCCAAGGGTAAGCCAGGCGATGCCAAAGGGATTCAGCGAAGCCCTGGAGTCCAGGGAAAAGCACTTCTTGGCTTATATTCATAGCCCGAAGTTCACATAGGATATCGTTTCTATTACGGTATGGATCCTTGTCTCCCAACCCTATGATTGTGCATTGAACCGGGGGCGTGTCCGTCTCGTGATAGATCCTCCAAGTCCCTTGCAGATTCTCACAGAGACTGTGCCCAAGAGAGCCGGGAGCCAGAAAGGTCCCCTGTTGGATGGTCAGCCGGTCATTCTCCTGGAAGGGTGTCAAATTCAGGACAACTCGGTCCGGGCAGTCCAACAGAGACCGCAACAGGGCATTTCGTCTCATCCCTTCACGATCCATGTATGACAAGTGCCCCTTGAAGTCAGTCTGCTGTATCCACTCGCCCGTATGCGAGCCTCGTACTGGGTCGTTCTCCAGCCATTCACTTTCGCACTTCTCTATCCACTTGGCATCCACAGCCCATATGATCCCAACGTCCTTCTCCGGATCGATTCTCGCTAAGGCGAAGTAGCAGGCCATATAGAATGAGTATGTATAGTCGAGCAATCGCGTAGGTCCCTGATAGTGTTGCATAAGAGCCAGCCATTCCAGGATGTCCTCTTGGGCAGGCACATGAGTGGAATACAGGTGGAGCTTCCGCTGAAATGCACGAATCAGTTCCCATTCAGCTTTGATGATCTGACCCTGCTCACGTGTGCCGATTCTCACCTTCAGCCTATTCGGCAAGTAGTTCTCCAACGCCTTACGGAGCTTGGTCTCTTGCTTCTGCATAAGCTGTAGTGCGTCTTTCGGGACTTCTCCTGCTGGAAAACAGTCTGTACGACCCAACTTGTCACCCCGAAACACCCACTTAGGGCCAGTAGACCTGCTCGCTTTGACAGACAGAGCTTCATAGCATTTCTGAAGTTCCGGCCAATTGGCACACAGCGCGGGTCTCTCGAACAATGTCGTGTCATCTGCCATATGGTACACCCCTCAGACTGCGGAGACGACTGCCCTAGGTCGCCCCTGTATTTGGATCGATCCGCTCAAGTGTCCACACTACTTGGCTCCCTTTCACATGTGTCAACAGCATCACACGTCCAAAGTGGGTCCATCAAGACCACTGAGAGCCAAGTCCTTGGACCAGATGTAAACCATACCTTACATCTGGACGGCCAGATGTAGAACTGGCCTTCACATAAGGCAGATCATGCTGTAGAAAGGGCTGAATCCTCACGGCTGTCGCTGATACACCCGCACGTAGTCGATCAGAAAGGCCTGTGGGAAGATGGAGTCGTCGATGCCCTTTTGGCCGCCCCAGGAGCCGCCTAGGGCCAGGTTCAGGATGAGGTACTGAGGCTGGTCAAAGGGCCAGGCCTCTGCGCCGGTGTGCTCGTTGGCGAACTCGAAATAAGGCTTGTCGTCCAGGAAGAACTGTAGCCGCTCCTTGTCCCACTCCAGGGCATAGACGTGGAAGGTCTCAAAGGGCCTGGACGTCTGGATCTTGGACCCCTTGCCCGTGCCCTTCGCGTGGTTGTACTTGGCCATGTGGGCGTTGGCATACACGGTGTTGGGATCAAAGCCCACGTACTCCATGATGTCGATCTCGCCGCAGGCGGGCCACCCCACCTGGCCGATACTGGTGCCGAGCATCCAGATCGCAGGCCACACCCCCCTGCCCGCGGGTAATTGGGCGCGGACCTCGACACGGCCATAGGTCCATGCCGCCTTGCCCCTGGTGACCAGGCTGGCGGAGGTGTAATCCGCGTTCCTGCGGAATCGCTGCCCGCGTCCTGCAGGGGCATTGGGGTCGAACCAGGGATTCGGCCAAGTCTCCTTGCGGCCCTCGATCACCAGCATGCCCGCCTCTACGCGGGCATTCTCCTTTCGTGAGGCGGTGTAGTACTGGGCCTCGTTGTTCCGGACGAAGCCCTCCTCATAACCCCACTTGTTCGAGTCCGGCAGGCCCGCGGTGTTGAACTCATCAGACCAGACCAGCTTCCAGGACGCATCTCCGGCCAGGCCGGACCAGAGACAGATCATCACGAGGACGCTGCAACAGGGGGTGACCATCATCGGGACTCCTCTTCTCCGAGAACCGCCGGCCTACCGCTTGACCGCCCCCTTCATGAGCGTGAAGGAGTGAGGCGGAAAGGAGCAGGTGATCGCCTTGCCCGAGGCGTGGAGATCCGGCCTCTGCACGGTCCTGACCTGCTCCTTGCCGAAGTCATTCTCCGCCTTGACGTCCGGACCGTTGACCTCGAAGACCTGGAACGGACCCGCGAATTCCCCCTCCTGGCAGAGGATGTCCGCGGACATCGCCTTGTCCAGGTGGCGATTGAGGACGCAGATCACCAGGGCCCCGTTGTCGTACGCAGCCGAGACGTCCAGGTACGGGACTGCCTTCTGGACGGTCGTGGTCTCTCCCGTGCCTATGAGGAACCGCTCCGTGTCATAGGTCTCGCAGGCCACGAATACATCCAGGGCCTGGCCGCGGACGTTCCGGGCAAAGAGCTGGAGCGGGTAGTAGATCGTCTGCCTGTACAGGGTCTTCTCGTCCGTGAAGATGGGCGCGATCACGTTGACCAACTGGGCCATGTTGGCCATCTTGATGCAGTCCGCGTTCCGCACGAAGCCGTTCAAGAATCCGGCAACGACCAACGCGTCCTCCAGGTTGTAGTGCTCCTCCAGGGCCCGTGTGCCCCGGGCAAAGGCCCCTCCACGGGCCCGGTACCAGACGTTGTACTCGTCCCATGCGATGCGGATGGGTCCGCGGTCGGCCCGATTGGCGTGGACCATCTCCCTGTCGATCATGCCCTGGACCACGCGGGTCCTCTGCTCCATGACCAGGGGCGTGGCCAGGAAGTTGTAGGTGTTGTTGCCCGTATTGCCCACGTAGATGTGCAGGGCAATGTAGTCCACCTCGTCCCTCAGCTCGTGCAGGACCGTGCTGTTCCAGTCGTCCGGGTCCGCGCCTGCCCGGTAGTTCGAGGACCCCGCTGCGATGAGCCGGATCTCGGGAGAGGTCCTGCGCATCAGCTTGGCGGCCTCGCGGGCCTTCTTGCAGTAGTCCTCCGCATTGAGATGGCCCATCTGCCAGGGGCCGTCCATCTCGTTGCCCAGGCTCCAGTACCGGATGTGGTGGGGCTCGGGATATCCGTGGCTGCGGCGGAGCTCGGCATAGTACGGCCCCTCGTTGACATTGCAGTACTCCACCCACCTCTGGGCCTCCTCGATGGTCCCGGTCCCCATGTTCACGGCAAAGTAGGGCTCCGTGCCCACGGCCCTGGCGAACTCCACGAACTCATTGGTCCCGAACCGGTTCGTCTCCAGGCGGTACCAGGCCAGCTCCATGCGGGCCGTGCGCTCGGGTCCCACGCCGTCCAGCCAGTGGTAGTTGGACACGAAGTTCCCCCCCGGGTAGCGGGTGATAGAGACCCCCAGGTCCCGGATCGCCTGCAGGACGTCCTTGCGGAATCCCCGGGCGTCCGCCTGGGCCGACCCCGGCTCGTAGATCCCCCCGTACACGCACCTGCCCAGGTGCTCCACGAAGTTGCCGTAGAGGTTCCTGTCGATCTCGCCGATCGTCCGGTCCACGTCGATCTTGATCCTGGCGTTCTCCGCGGAGGCCGGCGCGACCAGGGTAACGGCTTGAAGCACGACCAGTGCGGTTCGCAGGTGTCTCATGTGACCCCTTTCGGTTCTGGACAGCGGTCTGTGTGTGGCCGAATTGTAGCCCATGCCCGCGCCCAGGCAACGGATTTGTAGACTTCCAGCGGCGGTCGTGGTAGCCTGCTCCGCCATGGAATCCTCCCGGTCTCACTACGCCTGGGTCGTCCTCACGGTGGCCACCCTCGTGGTGTTCGGCTCCCTGGGCCTGGCCCGGTTTGGCTACACCATGCTCTTGCCCGGCATGCAGGCAGGCCTGGGCCTGGACAACACCCGGGCCGGAGGCCTGGCCACTGCGAACCTCGTCGGGTACCTGGCCATGTCCGTGGCGGGCGGCGCGCTGGCTGCCCGATACGGGCCGCGGGTGGTCATCACGCTCGGCCTGGTGCTGGCCGCTGCGGGCATGCTCCTGACCGGCCTGTCCGGCACGTTTGCAGGGGCCCTCGCGTGGCGGGCCGTCACGGGCCTGGGCAGCGGGGCGAGCAACGTGCCGGTCATGGGACTCCTGGCGGCCTGGTTCGCCCGGCGCAGACGCGGTCTGGCCGCGGGCATCGGCGTGACCGGGTCCTCCTTCGCGCTGATCCTGGTGGGCCCCCTTGTGCCCGGGGTGCTCGAGATCCGGGGGCCTGAGGGCTGGCGGGTCTGCTGGTTCCTCTTTGCGGGGGTGACCCTGGTGTTGTCGGTCCTGGCCTATGCGGCCCTTAGGGACAGCCCCTCCAGCCTCGGACTGCGGCCCTTGGGCGCCCAGGCAGACGAGACGGCCGGCCCTTCGCAGGGCAGCGGGATGGACTGGGCAAGCGTGTATCGGTCGGGCGTGATCTGGCACGTGGGCCTAGTCTACATGGCCTTTGGGTTCTCCTACATCATCTACCTGACCTTCTTCACCCGGTACCTCATCGCCGAAGGGGGGTACACCACCGCCTCTGCAGGGCGGTTGTACATGCTCGTGGGCTGGCTGAGCCTCCTGTGCGGCCTGATCTGGGGGTGGGTCTCGGACCGGATCGGACGCAAGGCCACGCTGGTCATCGTCTATCTCCTCCACGCCCTGGCCTTCGGCCTGTTCGCACTCTGGCCTTCACCACACGGATTCACCCTGTCTGCGGTCCTGTTCGGCCTCACGGCGTGGAGCATACCGGCCATCATGGCCGCGATGTGCGGGGACCTCGTGGGTCCAAGGCTCTCTCCCGCAGGACTCGGATTCGTGACCCTCTTCTTCGGCATCGGCCAGGCCCTTGCGCCGGGTACGGCGGGGGCCATTGCGGACGCGGCCGGATCCCTGGCCCCGGCCATGCTCCTGGCCGCGGGCGTGGCCTTGCTCGGCGCGGTCGGGACCCTGCTGCTCCGCCGGACCCCATCCCCCCGCTGAGGGCGGACCCGCTCAGGTCTTGCTCCAGATCCGCGTGTTGAGGTTCAGGTCCTCCACGATCCCCATGGCCAGCTGCAGGTCCTCGAAGTAGTGGGCCACGGTGCCGAAGTCCAGGAGCGTGGAGAACAGCCGTGGCTCAAACAGGTTCTTGGTATAGGGGAGGGCCACGAAGACCTCGGACCCCACAAAGGACAGGGCGATCCGCTTGCCGGTCTTGCGCCGGAACTGGAGGATCCGTTCCATCAGGCTCGGGGAGAGGACGTACCGGGCCTCGATCGGGTCGGACCCGTAGACCACAAACTCCCTCTCGAATTCCGGATCCTCGAGCCGGACCAGGTCGTCCCGGCCTGGGGTCCAGGATTGGAGCCTCTGGCCCAGGCCGCCCAGGAGCCGCTGGGCCGTGTCGGGCAGCACGACCGTCTTGCCCTGGAAGTGCTTGTTGAAGTCGGCCACGAACAGGATGCCCCGGAAGATCGTGTGCCAGTCTGCGCGGCCCTTGCTGTCCCGGGTCTTGTACTCGGCGTGGACCTCGCTGAAGGCGATCTCCGTGGCCCCGATCTTGCCCACCACCTGATCCTCGCAGGTGTACCGGTCGATGTGCTGCTTGAACAGGTCCGCCTGCTGAAAGACCGCTTGGGGCAGGCCTTGATGGGGGCTGTACTGGAGGTTCTCGTCCAGGAAACGGACCAGCCTTGCGATCACGGTGACCTTGAACACACCGCGGAATCCCTTGGTCATGCGGGATCCGAGGACTCCCGCTCCGATCAGCACGGCCATGACCAGGAGGATTCCCACGGGGCCTGTGCGGGGCAGCAGGACCAGCGCCAGCGCGGCCACGGCGACCGCCACGCACCCGAGGATCAGCATCTGCCTGGCCGCGGCCCTGCGCCGCTCCTCCAAGGACCGGAGGTCCGGAAGGAGGGCCGTCTCGTAGAACTCGCGGAGTTGGTCCAGGGTCTTCATGGCGTCAGCTCACGGGCCCGGACACGGACGGGACCTGGCGGTGCGGGTCCGGGATCTCGAACAGGGTTTTGGGCTGGAACCCGAAGAGCGAGGCCACCACGCCGGTGGGGAACATCTGGACGGCGTTGTTGTAGTCCGTGACCGAGGCGTTGAAGGCCCTTCTCGCAGCGGAGATCTGCTCCTCCAACTCGACCAGGGTCCGCTGGAGGTGCAGGAAGTGGTCGCTGGCCTTGAGCTGCGGATAGGCCTCCACCGCCACAAGGACCTGGCCGATCGCCCTGGAGACCTGGTTGTCGAAGGCCACCTTCTCATCCACGCCTCGGTCGTCCGGCCGGACCTGGGCACGCAGGGCCGTGACCTGCTCCAGGACCTTGCGCTCGTGCTGCAGGTAGCCATGGACCGCGGCCGTAAGGTTCGGGACCAGGTCCCACCGTTTCTTGAGCATGGCATCGAGGCTGGCAAACACATTGCCGACCTGGTTCCGCCTGGAGACCAAACCGTTGTACATGACCAGGCCCGCAACCAGCGCACCCGCGAGCACGGCGATCGCTCCATAGACAACCGGCATCGGCACACCTCCCAAGGCGATAGACGCCCAGCACGATCCTTCGTTCGATCCATTGCCCAACAGACCCGTGGATCATATCATACGGCCCCGAGACCGCCAGGTGTAGACCCCGTATGAGGACGTGGGATGATCGACTTCGGTGTCACTGAACAGAAGGCCCAGGAGCTCGCCAAACGGATGCAGGCCCTGGGTCTGGGGGAACAGGACCTGGAGGAGTCGTTTGTCCGGAGCACGGGTCCCGGCGGCCAGCACGTGAACAAGACCTCCACCTGCGTAGTCCTGACCCACCCTGCGACCGGGGTCTCCGTCAAGGTCCAGGACAGCCGGTCCCAAGCCCTCAACCGCTATCACGCCCGCAAGCGGCTCTGCGAGGTGCTGGAGGCCAGGCTCCTGGGCAAGGCGAGCCCGCAGGCCCAGCGGATCGCGCGGCTCCGCAAACAGAAGGACCGCCGCAGGCGCAGGCACAAGCCCTCACACGAGGGCCCCGCCTAGCCCGCATTTCTCACAAGCCTTCGGTTCTGAGCGGTCCTGTTGTCCGGCTGCTGCGTTCTCGGCCCCGTTTGTCCTCAGCGTACCGCAGCGGGTACGCCTCCGGGCAACCGGGACCTGCGGCCTTGCATCCGGCCAACATGCCGCGCTCAGAACAGTCTGTCACCGATACGTCGGCCCTCCGGTCGGGCCCAGTCGGGTCCGCACCCTCACTTCTGCCTCGTCCGTCCGAAGCCTCGTGAGAAATGCGGGCTAGTCCTGCACGCGCCCCGCACCATGCTGGCAGGGCCTCGGGCTATCGTGTACCATGGCGGGCCGTATGGGAAATGGATCAGGCCAGGTCGTGATCGTGACCGGTGGGGCCCAGGGGATCGGAAGGGGGATCTGCGAGCACCTCCTGGGTCTGGGCCACCGGGTCGTTGTCGCGGACATCGACGCCGCAGCGGGCCAGGAGTGTGTGGACCACTGGAAGGCCAGGGCCGAACAGGTCCGCTTCATCCAGACGGATGTGGCGGACGAGGCCTCGGTCAGGGCCTGCGTCGACCGGACCGTGTGCGTGTTCCAGGGGATCCAGGCCCTGGTCAACAACGCGGGGATCGCGGACCCGGGCAGGACGCCCGTGGAGGACCTGGGCCTGGCCGAGTGGAACCGCTTCATTGCAGTGAACCTGACCGGGTGCTTCCTCATGGCCAAGCACGCGATCCCCCACCTTCGCCGGTCCCGCGGGTCGATCGTGAACATCGCCTCCACGCGGGCCCTGCAATCCGAGGCGAACACAGAGGCCTACTCGGCGTCCAAGGGCGGCGTCGTGGCCCTGACCCACGCCTTGGCGGTCAGCCTGGGACCGGAGATCCGGGTCAACTGCATCAGCCCGGGCTGGATCGACACGGGTCCGTGGAAGAGATCCGGGACCCAGGCAGGTCCGGCCCTCCGTCCGATCGACCACCGCCAACACCCTGCAGGCCGTGTGGGCAGGCCCGAGGATGTGGCCGCCCTCGCGGCTTTCCTGATCGGCGAGGGGTCTGGGTTCGTCACGGGCCAGACCCTTGTGGTCGACGGGGGCATGACCCGGAAGATGATCTACGTGGACTGATGATCGACGTCCTCTTCGAAGACGAAGACGTCCTGGCAGTGGACAAGCCCGAGGGCTTGGCGGTCGTGCCTGAGCGGGACCTGGCCAGACCGTGCCTGGTGACGGTCCTGGCCCGGCAGTTGCCCTGCAGGCTTTTGGTCGTGCACCGGCTCGACAAGGAGGTCAGCGGCGTGATGCTCCTGGCCAAGCACGCGCAGGCCCACAGGACCCTCAACAACCTGTTCAGCACCCGCCAGGTCTGCAAGACCTATGTGGCCCTGGTGCACGGAGTCGTACCCAAGGACCAGGGCGAGATCGACCGGCCCATCCGCGAGTTCGGCTCAGGCCGTATGGGCATTGATCCGGACCAAGGCAAGCCCAGTCTCACGAAGTACAGGGTCCTCCAACGCCTGCAGGGCACCACACTGCTGGAGGTCTGTCCGATCACGGGCCGCCGCCACCAGATCCGCGTGCACCTGTATGCGATCGATCATCCGGTTGTCGGAGATCTCCGCTATGGCGACAAGGCCCTGCAGGGCGGATTCACCCGCCTGATGCTTCACTCCCTAAGGGTCTGTCTGAGCCTGCCCTCGGGCAGGGAGATCGCGGTCGAGTCGCCTATCCCGCCCTCGTTTCGGGCGGTCCTGGAGGCCCTTCCGAAGGGGGATGGATCGCGGTAGATGCAGCACGCTATGTCCAGCCTAGGGCACCCGAGAGAGCACCGGCCACCCCTTGGTCAGGTCATGGATGTTGCCGTTGATGAAACGTTCAATCTCCTGCCTGGCCCTGGTGCCCAATTCGATGAGGCCTTCAGGGTGCACGAGTGGGCACTCTGGGCCACAGAGATCCGTCCTCACGAGGCGATCACAACGATCGCCCTCCATGAAACAGCAGTTCTGCCTCATCGCGCGTCTCCATAGCCAATCGTGAGAGACAACGGGGTCTCCTATCACACTTATAGAGACGCCCGTGGAGCCGTTCCATTACACGGAGAAACAGGAATCCGTGCTGGAGCGCTCCCAGGCGAAGATTCTCGGCGATCCCTGTTACCACCGTGTGACGGTTCAATGACATTCGGGCCATCCTTTTACGATTCGCAGCCTCGCGGCCCCACAGTCCTCTCGACCACGCATGGGTCCTATCTGGCCGTGCGCAATGACCCTATCGAGTGTGGAGGGCTTGCCGATGCTGCGGCCATGGGCAACGATTTGGGCGGGACTGGGTTCGGTGACAAAGCCGTGTTGACACCACAGTTAGAAGTGGTTACTGCAAAGGCACTTACAAACGACGCGCCCATGGCTCAGAACGGGCGATCATGGATTCCATGTCATCCAGCCCGGTGATCACTTCACCACCGTCAGATCCCCATTCAGCCGCACCGCCTGGCCGGCCTTCATCGAGACCTCGGCCGTCTTGTAGCCGTGACGGACTCTGGCCGTGGCCGGCGAGGTGCTCTGTATGGTGGCGGACTGCAGCTTGCCCTGCTTCCACTGCATCGCCACTTCGAAGCCGCCGCGGGCGCGAAGTCCGGTGACCGAGCCGTCGCTCCAACCGGGAGGCAGAGCCGGCAGCAGGCCGATCTCGCCGGCGTGGCTCTGCAGGAGGGCTTCGGCAATAGCCGCGGTCAGGCCGAAGTTGGCGTCGGACTGGTTGTTACGGGGATTGTGCAGGTTGTCGGATAGTGACCGCACGAGGGGCCGCAACCACTGCTCCACCTTCTCGCCGCGTTCCAGCCGGGCCCAGACGCAGGTGTCCCACGCAGTGATCCAACCGCCGCGGCCTTGACGCGTCTCCATCCACCGGTTGATGGCGGCGGCCAGGTCAGGCGTGCCACGCAGAGTGACGGTACTGCCAGGGAAGAACGGGAAGTTGGGCGACACGTTGTGGCCCTCATTGCCGCCCGTCCAATCCTCTATCCATTCCTGAAGGTATCCCCGGCTGTTGATCCGGTAGGGCGGAAGCCTCTTGAGGGCTTGGGCGAGCTTGGCCCCGAAATCCTCATCCGTCTTCAGGATCTTCCCGGCCTCGATGCAGTGTCCGAACAACTCGCGGATGAGGGCGATGTCCATGGTCGGTCCCGGCGAAAGAAACACTTCATTGCCCGTTCTGTCGAAGTAGCCGTGCTCGGGGGACATGGAGAACGGCGTGACCAGCCAGTGGTGTTTCGGCTCCTCCGTCAGCAGGTCGAGCAGGAACTGGGCGGACCCGCGCAGGAAGGGGTACGACCGGCGAAGGAACTCCTCATCGCGGCCAAAGGCGTAGTGTTCCCACAGGTGCTGGCACAGCCACGCACCGCCCACCGGCCACATACCGTACCTGGCGGCATCCACCGGTGCGGTGCCGCGCCAGAGGTCGGTGTTGTGGTGGAGCACCCAGCCGCCGCAGTGGTAGTAGGTCTTGGCGGTCCTGGCGCCGGCCTCGGAGAGGTCCTTGATCAGGTCGAACAGAGGCTGGTGACATTCGGCCAGATTGCAGACCTCGGCGGGCCAGTAGTTCATCTCCACGTTGATGTTGGCTGTGTACTTGCTCCCCCAGGGCGGCAGGAGGGCCTCGTTCCAGATGCCCTGGAGGTTGGCCGGCTGGCCGCCGGCGCGGCTGCTGGAGGCCAGGATGTACCGCCCAAACTGGAAACAGAGCGCCTCCAGACCCGGATCGACCTCGCCCCTGCGCACCGCCTGGAGCCGCTGGTCGGTGGGGTTGGCATTCGCAGCGGCCTCGCCCAGGTTCAGGTGCACGCGGCCCATCAGGCCGCGGAAATCATCCACATGCCGACGGTAGAGGGTGGCGAAGTCCTTGCCGGCGACGGCCTCCAGGACGCTCCTGCACCGGGCTCCGGGATCGCCGCTGATATCGTGGTAGTTGACGAAGCTCGTAGCCAGCGCCAGGACGAACGTGACGGCATTGGCATCGCGGACCTTATAGGTCGGGCTGCTGGACTCGATCCGGCCTCCTTCGGGGCGGACCATCATCTTCGCTTGATAGCGCAGTCCCTCGCCCGCCGTCCGCGCGATCAGCCCGTCCATGCCCGTGGCGGGCGCGGAGAACGGGCCTTTCCAGACCCCTCGCATGGTCAGACCCACCTCGGGTGAAGCCGCGATGTCGGGGGTCATGTGGGGGCCGCGGAACTGTGCCCCGACGGAAACGCGGCCGGGCTTGTCGGCGCTGATGCGCACGACCAGAACGCGGTCGGGCCGGGAGACAAAGGCCTGGCGTGTGATGACGGCGTCGCCCTGGCGGTAGCTCACCTTGGCGACGCCGGTTTCCATGTCCAGCTCGCGGCGATAGTCGGTGACGTTGGCGTCCGGGAAGGACAGCAGCAGATCCCCGATCGGCTGGTAGGCC
Source organism: Phycisphaerae bacterium (assembly GCA_018007255.1). Lineage (GTDB taxonomy): Bacteria > Planctomycetota > Phycisphaerae > Sedimentisphaerales > Anaerobacaceae > DTPU01. The sequence goes on from JAGOQT010000019.1 coordinate 19,011, forward strand.
TCCTGCGACTTGGGGATGCCATAGAAGTGCGCATTGGCCAGCTTCTCGGCCTCCTGGAACTTGTCCGCAAAGACCAGATCGCGAATTTGAGCGAAGTACTGGAAGGCATTGGGATCATCGTAGTTGTGCGGACGCCCGGACCAGAAGGACGACTCATTGAGGGCGATCCGCTCCTCAGGGACACCTCCGAACACCATGGCCCCGATCATGCCGTTGCCCAGGGGCATCGCCTGGAGCCATGCGGCTGCAGGCTGACGGTACCACAACACCATGCTCTGTGCGGCCGACGAAGGCTCGGCGGCATGCAGGAGGGAGGTCGGGATGAGACACAGGGCCCACGGAACCACCCTGCGCCGAAGGGAAGTCAAGCTGCGCACAAGAGAGCCCCCTTTCTTCACCGCAACAACGCGGCTTGATGCGGACTTCACCAGAACCTAGCCCGCATTTCTCACAAGCCTTCGGTTCTGAGCGGTCCTGTTGTCCGGCTGCCGCGTTCTCGGTCCCGTTTGTCCTCGACGTACCGCCCTGGGTACGCCTCCGGGCAAACGGGACCTGCGGCCTTGCATCCGGCCAACATGCCGCGCTCAGAACAACCTGTCCCAGATGCGCCTGCCTCTCAAACGCACCCACTCCAGTCCACAGCCTCACTTCCGCCCCGACCGTCCGAAGCCTGGTGGGAAATGCGGGCTAGTACAGTTCCATTCGCACAGTACCGTTCCTAGACTGCCTGAGCAGCCCAATCCAGCGGATTGCGCGGACCCACCTTCAGATGCACTCGCACAGGTCTTCCCTCGGGCAGGTGCAGGTCGCAATCGGCCGTGCCCGACGGGGGCTTCGCGGCCAAGACATCCGAGGGCGCGGAGATCTCGTCGATCCCGTGCCGGGCAATCAACGTGACGTCCTGCCTTCTCGTCGACGTGATCGTCAGGTCCACGGTCCGAGCGTCCATGTCCCAGGCCAGTGTGTCGATCCTTGCGAAGGTCCGGGCCAGCATCCCGTGGATCGATCCCTTGACCAGCGAGGGCGGAAGGGCTGGAAGCACCTCGATCACGCCGGGACGGGAGTAGGCCAGCATCTCCATGATGATCGCGGGAATCCCGCTGTGCGCGTCCGGCACAGGCCCGGCATAGGGATCTCGCGAACACCGCAGCGCGGTGCTGACGTAGCCCTGCTCGAACAGTTGCCGCAGTTGGACGTCCACGATGACGTTGTCTTTGAGCCTCGCCCCAGCCAAGGCGCGATGACAGCGGGCATAGGCAGGCAGAGTCTCGCCCGCGACCGCGGTGCTCATCAGATCGAATGTGCGCCTCCGGTCCGCGATCACCGCGGCTCGAGCCAGTTGCGGGGTGCGGTCCGGATCGATCTCGTCGCCGGGCCAGGCTCCGTAGAGATGGGAGACATGCCGGTGGGCATATCTCTCTTGCAGTGTGGGCCAGGCCCATTCCTTCAGGGTGCCGTCCGGTTCGAGCAGGTAGGGCGGCATCTTGGCCAGCATCGCCTTCCATTGGGGTACGCTGTCGCCCTCGATGCCCAGGGTGTCGCAGGCCTGGATCAGATGGGCCAGGACTTCCCGGCACACGGCAATATCCATGGCGGCATTGACCAGCGTGGGTCCCGACGGGTCCGTGCTGGCAGGCGTGTTCTCCGGCGAGATGGACGGGACGAAGATGTAATTTCCCTCCTTGTCAGTGGCCGTCAGGAAATCCGCGTAGAACATCGCGAGGTCTTTCAGGCCAGGGACCACGCGATCACGCAGGAATTCCAGGTCCCCGGTCACCAGATAATGATCCCAGAACGGGCGGTAGGCAAGGCCCCCGGCGGAGATCCAGTAGGGCCAGAGGCCTCCAATCGCGGAGCTGCTGTAATAATACTTGACGCCCATTCCTCTTTGCGGCCAGAGGGGATACGACGTGCCGCGGAACCCGAAGATGTTCCTGGCATTGGCCCGGCAGTCGGGGGCCAGGCTCTCGATCCAGTTGAAGTAGGCCTCCATACCCTCGCGGAGGTCGCCCTGCACCGCGCCGGCCGTTTGCAGCAGGCCGGGGCCCGCCGGCCGTGTCTCTTCTCCGCGGCGGAGGTCGGCAGGCTCCAGACCGGCCGTTTGCATGTTGATGGTGAAGCCGGCCTCGCCCGCGATGTTCGGGAACTTCCCGCTCGTGAGGATGAACCAATAGCGCCCCATCTGGAATATCTGCTCCAACAGGGCGGGCGAAAAGTCCGGCCTTGACCGCTGATCGGCCAGCATTTCCTCGACGGACAGGCCGTACTGGGAGGCGCCGCCGAAGTCTACGGTGACACGGTTGAGCATTTCCGACTGGACCTCGCGATGGCGTTCCAGGAGGACCGCGTAGTCCGGCGTGATCTGTTCGACCGCCTGCCGGAGGGCTTCCACCTTCTCCTCGCTGAAGTCGGGGAAGTGCTCGATGCGGGTGAGCAGCATCACCGAAGCGGCGTTCTCGACGACCAGAGCGTCCCGGTCCACCCGGGCCGAGCCGCCGCTGCGAACGACGCGGATCACGCCGGCGTAGCCGCTGTTGTCCACGGATGGGTCCAAACGGCATTTGTAGATGAGGCGCTGCGAGTTGAGATCCTGCTGAGCGTCGCAGGCTTCGGGGCCCTTGGAGGCCCCCCTGGCGGGACGGTTGCCCCAGCTCACCCCGGAAGTCATGGTCCACTCGCCGGACTTCTGCAAAGAGACTCGGACATTCACCGACTGACCTGTCGGGGCGGTGAGCCACTGGGCCACAACGTCGTCAGGCCGGGAGGCGAAGGTCCGACGAAGCCAGTCGCCGCGCTCGTCCGTCCAGGCGACCTTGATCTCGCTGTTCTCGAAATTGACTGTGCGGAGGTAGTCCTTGACGGACGCGGTCGTCGGGAAGTCCATCTGCATCAGGAATGCTGGAATGGTGCGGTGCGGCTCGGTATTCTGCTTGATGGGACCTTCATTCATGCGATGGACCGCCAGCTCCATGGCTTCGCGGTGTCTCCCCTCCATCGTCATCTGCCGCACCTGCGGGAAGATATCCGCAATTTGGAGGGCTTCCAGGGGCCTCTTCCACGGCATGAGCAAGCTCTCGTGGTGGAAGAGGATCTGCTCTGAGTAGGGATCGCCCATCAACTCGATGTTCATGGGTCCATTGCCGGAGATGAGAGCCTCACTGACCAGGTCGCCGGGCGCGATGCTGCAGAAGCCCCGCTGCGGCACGATCTTCCGTTTGACGCGTTCGACCAGCGCCATCGGTGAGATCGGATACGATCTCGCCGGCGCAGGCGGCTTGGGAAGAAATCTGTCTTGCTGCACGCGGCGAAGATATCCAGCCGGACGATTGTCGGGCTGTGTTGCTCCAGCCGCACGGGAGATGGAGGATGAACTTTCGCTTACTGCCAGCGGCCGAAGGGCCTCGAGAGAACCCGCCAGGCCAGCAGCGACGGCACTGGTCTTGATGAAATCTCTGCGTCTCATATTCACCTCATCGGGTTTGATTCCTGTTCATCAAGCGACCCAATTGGCCCACTCCAGCGGATTCTGCCGGCCGAGGTTCAACTGCATTTCCACCGGCTCTCCCACCGGCAGGTGCAGGTCACACGTGGCCGAGCCCGACTGAGGCCTTGCTGCCAAGACGCCGGCGGGCGCCGCAATCGCTTCGATGCCATACCGGGCAATCAAAGTGACGTCCTGTTTCCTCACCGACGTGACTGTCAAGTCCACGGTCCGGGCCTCCATGTCCCAGGCCAGTTCGTTGAGCCTCGCAAAGGTGCGGAGCCGCATCCCATGGATCGAGCCCTTCACCAGTGATGGAGGAAGGGCTGGAAGCACCTCGATCACACCGGGTCGGGAGTAGGCCAGCATTTCCATCAGGATCGTGGGAATCGCGCCTTGTGCATCCGGTGCGCCCATCCCCGCGTAGGGATCGTGAGGACACCGGAGCGTCGGGGTGACCCAGCCTGTTTCGACCAGCTGCCGCAGCTCACTGTCCACCATGGTGCTGTCTTTGAGCCGCGCTCCGATCAAGGCGCGATGAGAGGGGCCATGACCGGCCAGCCGCTCCGGAACGCGCCGCCGGTTGGCGATCACCGCGGCCTTGGCCAGTCGCGGGGTGCGATCCGGATCGATCTCGTCGCCGGGCCAGGCGCCGTAACAATGAGAGGTATGGCGATGGACATAACGCTCTCCCAGTGTGGGCCAGGCCCATTCCTTCAGGGTGCCGTCCGGTTCGAGCAGGTAAGGCGGCAGCTTGGCCAGCATGGCCATCCATTTCGGCACGTTGTCGGCCTCGATGCCCAGCAGCTCGCAGGCCTCGACCAGATTGGCCAGGACCTCCCGGCACACGGCGATGTCCATGCTGGCGTTGATCACCGCCATGCACGAAGGGTCGAGGTTGCCGGGATTGTTCTCCGCCGAAAAGGACGGAACGAAGACGTAGTTTCCATTCTTGTCCGTGACCGTCAGGAAATCTTCGTAGAACAGCGCTATATCCTTGTAGGCTGGAACCACGCGCTTGCGGAGGAAATCCAGGTCCCCCGTGACCAGGTAGTGGTCCCAGAACGGGCGCACGCACCAGCCCCCGCAGGCTGTCCAGTAGGGATGCGGCCAGGTTTCACCGGTCAGGGCCGAACCGGCGTGGTCGAACATGGTGATGACGCCCGAGTCCTTGGTCGGCGAGATGGCGTAATGGGTGCCGCGCATGCCGAAGACGTTCTTGGCGTTGGTGCGGAAGTCCGGGACCAGGCTCTCCATCCAATTGAAGTAGGCTTCCTCGGTCTCGCGGAGAGCGCCCAAGGCCATGGGCGCAATCTGCAGGTTGATGTTGATGTTGGTCAAGGCCGACACGCTGCAGTACTTGCCGCTGGTGACGATGAGCCAATAGCGGCACATGTCGAACAACTTCTCCATGAGAGCGGCCGAATAGCCCGGGCTCGATCGCTGCGCGGACAGGAGTTCCTCGCTGGATATGGCAGATTGCCCGGCGCCGCCGAAGTCCACGGTGACGCGGTCGAGCATCTCGGACTGGACCTTGCGGGCCCGCTCCAGCAGGGCCGGATAATCCGGTGTGAGTTGTTCCAGGGCCTGGCGGGTCGCTTCCACCTTCTCCTCGCTGTAGTCGGCGAAGTACTCGATGCGTGTGAGCAACAGGACGGAGGACGCGTTCTCGATGACCAGGGCGTTTCCCTCCATGCGGGCCGAGCCGCCGTCGCGGACCACGCGGGTCACGCCTGCGTAGCCCCTGTTGTCCACGGAGGGATCCAGAAGGCCTTTGTAGATCAGCCGCTGCTCGTTGAAGTCTGTCCGGGTATTGCCGGACCCGCCCCCCCCGCCGGGCATGCCCCCTCCAGCGCGGGGTGCCAGCCCGGCACCGGCACGCGCTCCTCCTCCCGCACGTCCACCTCCGCCGCGCATCCCTCCCCCGCCCGGCGACACCGTGATACGGACATTCACCGACTGCCCTTGGGGGGCGGTGAGCCACTGGACCACGACGTTGTCGGGCCGCGACGCGAAGATCCGGCGGACCCAGTCGCCGCGCTCGTCC
>JAGOQT010000310.1 GCA_018007255.1 Phycisphaerae bacterium
GGCCGGGTGCAAGGCCGCAGGTCCCGGTTGCCCGGAGGCGTACCCGCTGCGGTACGCTGAGGACAAACGGGGCCGAGAACGCAGCAGCCGGACAACAGGACCGCTCAGAACCGAAGGCTTGTGAGAAGTGCGGGCTAACCCTTCAGAAGGGCCTTGGCCAGGGCCTGGACCGCAGTCCTGCGGTCGACCTCCTTGACGCCGAACATGATGCTGATCTCCGAGGAGCCCTGGTTGATCATCTCGATGTTGACGCCGCTCTGCGCCAGCGCAGAGCAGGCCCGGGCCGCCAGGCCCACGGAGTCCTTCATCCCCTCTCCCACGATCATGATCAAGGCCAGGTCGTGCTCGATGCTCACGTCGTCCGGGCGGAGCTCCTCCCGGATCCGATCGAACACCTTGGCCTCCTTGGCCGCGGTCAGGGCGGCAGTTCGGAGCACCACGGACATGTTGTCGATGCCCGACGGGACGTGCTCGAACGAGAGCTGTTCCTGCTCGAGGATCCCCAGCAGGCGGCGGCCGAAACCGACCTCCCGGTTCATCATGTACTTGCTCAGGAAGATCGTGCTGAATCCGCTCGCGCTGGCGATCCCGGTGACCTCCCCGTGCGCGTACGTCCGCTGCGGCACGATCAGGGTGCCGGGTGCCTCGGGCCGGTTCGTGTTCTTGATGCAGATGGGGACCTTGGCCTGCACGGCCGGGACCACGGCCTCATCGTGGAAGACCCCGAACCCGGCATAGGACAGCTCCCGCATCTCCCGGTAGGTCAGGATGGGGATGGCCGGGGCCCCCGGCACGATCCGGGGGTCGATGGCGAACACGGAGTCCACGTCCGTGAAGTTCTCGTAGACCTCGGCCCCGACCGCGGCGGCCAGGATCGACCCGGTGATGTCCGATCCGCCGCGCGGGAACGTGGCGATCTGGCCCTTCTTCGTGACCCCGAAGAAGCCCGGGAAGATGACCACGTCCCGGGTGTCCTTCAGGGCGGCCAACCGCCCGTAAGACTCGGGAAGGACCTGGGCGTTGCCGAAGTCCTCGCTCAGGAGCATGCCCGCCTCGCGAGGGTCCACGTACCGCGCAGGCACACCCTGGCCGATGAAGACCCTGGCCACGAGCTTGGCGGAGTTGTCCTCGCCCGCTGCCTTCATCGTGTCCACGAACTGGGCGTCATGGGTGGAGCGCCCCCGGATCCGGCCTCGGAGGTCCTCCTCGATCTCTGCCACAATGCCGCTGTCCAGGCCCAGGTCCCTCTGGATCTCCGCGTACCGGCCCACCACCGCGTCCAGATCGGCCTCAAAGGGTCTGCCTGCCAGCACCGTGTTGGCCAGGGAGATCAGCAGGTCCGTGACCTTGGTGTCCTGGGGGCTGCGCTTGCCCGGCGCAGAGACCACCACAATCCGCCGGGCCGGATCGGCCTTCACGATCCGCACGATCTTCAAGACCTGCTGGGCATCGGCCACAGACGTGCCGCCGAACTTGATGACCTTCATACGTGCTCCTGGCCCTGTCCACGAAGGGCCCGCAAACCCGGGCCCGCCAAAGGAAGCCGCAGATTATACAGACCGTCCAGTCTCAAGACCAGGCGATTCTGCTGGCCCCCCAAGGACCGGGGGCTACAATCACACGATCCGCAGACGCAGGCGGTCAGGCCCCTTGTGGAGGATTGCGGCCAGTGAAGGCCATGTTGCTGACTCGGATCTGTGACTTGGCCAGGGTGCACTCGCCCCTGGAGCCGGCGGACCTGGCTGTGCCCAGGCCGGGTCCGGACGAGGTCCTGATCCGCGTGGCGGCCTGCGGGGTCTGTCATACGGAGCTCGACGAGATCGAGGGCCGCACCCCGCCCCCTGCCCTGCCTGTGGTGCCGGGCCACGAGGTCGTGGGGCACGTGGAGGAGTTGGGCCCAAGTGCGACCGGCCTGCGCAGGGGCGACCGGGTCGGCGTGGCCTGGATCTACCGCTCGTGCGGGCACTGCGGCTTCTGTGCCTCCGGCCGTGAGAACCTCTGTCCGGAGTTTCAGGCCACGGGCCGCGACGCCAACGGCGGGTACGCCCAGTACATGACCGCGCCTGCTGCCTTTGCCCACCCCATCCCGGACTGCCTGTCCGACGTGGAGGCAGCCCCCCTGCTCTGCGCGGGCGCAGTGGGGTACAGGTCCCTGAGGCTGGCGAACCTGCATCAGGGCCAATGCCTGGGGCTGACCGGCTTTGGCGCATCCGGCCACCTGGTCCTGAAGATGGTCCGGCACCGGTACCCCGGCGTGGGGGTATACGTATTTGCCAGGAGCCCGGGCGAGCGGGCGTTTGCCCTCAGCCTCGGGGCGGCCTGGTCCGGGGACTGCACGGACACCTGCCCGGTCCCTCTGGACGCCATCATCGACACCACACCCGTTTGGACCCCTGTAGTCGAGGCCCTTGAGGCCCTCTCGCCCGGAGGCCGGCTGGTCATCAACGCCATACGCAAGGAAGACCTCGACAAGGACGCCCTGCTCGGCCTGGACTACGCCAACGGCCTCTGGATGGAGAAGGAGATCCGGAGCGTGGCCAATGTGACCCGCCAGGACGTGAGGGAGTTCCTGGGTCTGGCGTGCGAGCTGGGTTTCGGACCCGAGGTGCAGGAGTACGCCCTGGACGAGGCCAACCAGGCCCTCCTGGACCTGAAACACCGCCGCATACGGGGGGCCAAGGTCCTGAGGGTCTGAGGTCGCGGATCAGCCCCCGGCCTTCTCCGAGTACCACTGGTCCAGGCCTGCAAGGAACTGGTCCCTGGTCTTGGCTGCCAGCATGGTCATGAGGACCCGCTTCCGCTGCGGGTGGCGCTTGGCATAGCCCACCATGAACTTGCGGAAGAAGCCCACGGCCCGCCTCTCAGGCCTGTGCAGCCTCAGTACAGCCTCGAAGTGCCACAGGATGACCCGCCTCTGCTCCTCGATCGTGGGGGCGGGCGGCAAAGGCCTGCCCTCCAGGGCAGCCCTGACCCCGCGGATCAGCCAGGGGTTGCCCACTGCCCCGCGGGCAATGGCCACGCCATCCAGGCCCGATGTGCGCAGGCGATCCAGCACGGTCGCCACGTCAAACAGGTCGCCGCTGCCCACCACGGTCAGGTGCGAGAACCTCCGCTTGACCTCCGCGGGCACCTGCCAGTCCGCCTTGCCCCGGTACTTCTGATCCACGGTCCGGCCGTGGATGACCAGGCCATCGATGCCGAGGGCCGCCACCCGCTCCACAATCTCCCAGAAGCACTCCCTGGCCAGGTCCGACCCATCCACGCCGATCCGCAGCTTCATCAGCACAGGACAGGTCACCGCCTCCCGCACCGCCTTGGCGATCTCCACCACCTTGGCCGGGTGGATGAGCATGGCCCCGCCGCGCTTGCGGCGCAGGACCTTGGGCGCGGGACACGCGAAGTTCAGGTCCACCAGGTCATAGCCCAGGCCCACCAGGTCCCGGGCCGCCTTGACCATGACCTTGGGGTCTTCCCCCATGATCTGGGCCCCGATCGGGTGCTCGTCCTCCTTGGGGTGGAACAGGGGGTTCCTCAGGACCCGCGGGTCCGCCACGCTCTTGGACAGCATCACCCCGGTCAAGGTCAGGGGCGCCCCGAATTCCTTGGCCAGCCTCCGCATGGCATAGTCGGTGTACCCGCTGATCGCGGCCTGGAAGAACGGGCAATCCAGGGTCAGACTGCCGAGGCGAAGGGGGGCCATGGGGTCACTCATGTGCGGCGCGGGCCCTCCTGCGATCGGAGAGCAGGCACAGGATGATCCCCATCTCGTAGAGCAGGTACAGGGGCACGGCCAGGGCGGTCTGCGAGAACGGGTCCACGGAGGGCGTGGCCACGCCCCCGATCAAGAACGCGGCGAACAAGGCGTACTTGCGCCCGGACCGCAGGCTCTGAACCTCCACCAGACCCACCCGGTGCGCGGTCAGGACCACCAGCGGCGTCTGGAAGGCTAGGCCGAAGACCAGCATCATCAGCGTGATGAACGAGACGTAGTTCCGGAACATCCACATGGGCGCAACGCCGATCCACTGGCCGAACGTCACGAAGAACTCCAGGGCAGTGGGTGCGATCACAAAGAGAAACAGCATGGCCCCGGCCGCAAAGAGCGTCACGCAGAACGGGATGGCGAGGTACACGATGCGGCGCTCGCGCGGGTACAGACCCGCGGCCACGAACATCCAGAGCTGGTAGAAGACCCACGGGGACGACAGGATCAGGCCCGCGATCAGGCAGATCTTCATGTAGGACACAAAGGCATCCGTGGGCGCCAGGTAGGCCAGGGCCTGGAGCTCCGGGTGGTGTGCGCGGACCCGGCTGTACGGCATCTCGACAAACCGGATGATCCACTTGCCCAGCAGGAAGCACGCGCCCGTGCCCACGGCCAGACCCAGGAGCGCAAACAGGACTCGGGCCCGCAGCTCCTCCAGGTGATCGCCGAGGCTCATGACGGCATCCGGGTTGGTATTCTCGCGGCGGCCCATGGGATCCAGGCAGGCAGGCCCGGAGAGGTCAGGACGGGTTCTTCTTGTAGGCCGTGCCCGCGTCCCGCGAGGCCTCCTCTCCCGCGTTGCGGATCTCGCGGGCCACATCGTCCTTGACCTCCTCTGCCTCCTTGACCCCCTTCTTGAACTCGGACACGCTCTTGCCCATGCTCCGGGCGATCTCAGGCAGGCGGCGCCCCCAGATGAGCAGCGCCACAACAAGGACCACGATCCACTCCGTGGGGCCGAAGTTGATCGCCAGGATGCAGTCTGTGTATGCAGTCATGGGTCGTCTTCCTTTCCAGCCCTGCCCGACCTCTGTATAGCGGACGGGGCCTGTAAACCACTCATCAGGGATTTGCAAACCTGGAGTATAGTCCGGTCCTCTGGGCCGGTCAAAGGATATTGCATCCCAGCCCCTCGATTGGGTGGCGTTTCCCAGGACCCTTGTCCGGAATTGCACGGGCCACGCCGCTCCCGTAACC
>JAGOQT010000311.1 GCA_018007255.1 Phycisphaerae bacterium
TGAAGGCCGTGTGCGGGCGGGTGGGCATCGTACGGGAAGGGCGTCTGGTCGACCTGGGCTCCATTGCGGAGATTGTGGGCCGGGGTCCGCGCCAGCTGAAGGTCTGGTTCCAGGCGGGGGCCTCAGTCCCGCAGGTCCCTGTGGACCGCCTGCCCGGGGTGCAGGTGGTCGAGCAGGGACCGGACCGGGTCCATGTGGTCTGCACGGGGTCGCCCGATCCGGTCTTGAAGTGGATCTCCCAGTTCCCCGTGGATCGGATCTCCACGCCTGAGACCTCCCTGGAACAGGCCTTCATGCGGTACTACGCGATTGGCGACGAGGGCCGGTCCGCGCATGGGAGGGCCCGGCCGTGACCTGCGAGAGAACCCGGTTCCCTTGGGCCCTGTTGGCCTTCTGGCTGCGCCGAGCCCTGTTCCTGTGGGTCCTGATCGGCCTGATGATCTTCCTGATCCAGATCGCCCTGTGCGGGATCGTGCACGACAACGAGGGCGTCCGGACCCTCCTGTCCCTGCTGAGGTTCCTGCCTGGGATCGTCAGGACCGCCCTGGGCGGCGAGGCCCTGCAGCTCGGGAATGTCACGGGCCTGGTCTCCATGGGGTATCAGCACCCCCTGGTCCTGACCCTGTACATGCTCTTTGCCGTGGCCGTGCCCACCGGACTCCTGGTCGGCCAGGCCCAGCAGGGGACCATGGAGCTGATCCTCAGCAGGCCGGCGACCAAGACTCAGGTCTATGCGTGCGCGGGCGTGGTGACGCTGCTGGGCATGGTCGGCCTGGCGGGTGTGATGTGGCTCGGGACCGCAGCGGGGATCCGGTTGTATACCTTCGATCAACCCGTGGCCCTGCAGCCGTTCTCCAGGGCCGCCCACATGGCGGCCTTGGCTGCGGCCGCGGTGGGGGGCATCGGCCTGTTGGCCGGCGCGTCCTTCTCCAGGCGGGCCACCGCCGTGGGCGTGACCGCGGCCTTTCTCGCGGTCCACTATGCGGTCGCCGTGATCGCCCCGTTCTGGCCCTGGATGTGGCCTGTGTGCCGATTCAGCCTGTTCTACTACATCAACCTCACCCCGGCCTTCCTGGGCCGGCCCTGGCCCGTGAGCGACCTGGTCGTGCTGGGGTCCGTGCTCGCGGGATCGGTTGTGGCCGGGGGGGTCGTCTGGTGGCGGCGAGACCTGCCCCTGTAGGAGGTCGCCTTGAGCACCCTGGAGGACAAGCAGATCCTGTGGCTCAGGCGGAGGCCGCCCGCTTCCTGGACGGGGCTGGTTGGCCCCAAGGCGGTGAGCCTGTGCACGCTCCGCAGGCTGGGCATGCGGGTCCCTGCGTGTTTCTTCGTGACCACCATGGCCTTCAGGCGTCACCTGGACGCAGGCGGCCTTCGGCAGAAGATCGGGTCGCTCCTCGATGGGCTGGGCACAGGGGCAGACGCAAAGCAATCCGCACTTGAGGAGGTCCGCCAGATCGTCACCCAGGCGCAGGCGGGCGAGGATCTGCGCCGGGAGATTGCGTCTGCCTGCAGTCGGCTGGGCGCGGGGGTGATGGCGGTCCGCTCCTCTGCCACGGCAGAGGACCTGCCGGGCCACTCCTTTGCAGGCCAGTATGAGACGATCCTGGGCGTGAAATCCCTTGAGGAGTGTCTGGATGCGGTCAAACGCTGCTGGGCCTCAGTCTGGACCGACCGGGCCTATGAGTACCGCAGGCGGAACGGCATCGACCATCGGCAGGTCGAGATGGCCGTGATCGTGCAGGAGCAGATCGAGCCGGACGCGGCGGGGGTGGCCTTCTCGCTCGATCCGATCAAGGGCAGCCGCAGCCGGATCGTGATCGAGGCGTGTGCCGGACTGGGCGAGGCCCTGGTCACAGGCAGGGTCCAACCGGACCGCATCGTCCTGCGCAAGAGGAACCTGGCGGTCATCCGGAAGACGGTTCCCGAGGGCCACGCCAGGGAACCGGTCCTTGCCTCTGGGTCCGCCAAGGAACTCGCGCGAGGCCTCAGGCGAATAGAGAAGAAGCTCGGCTGTGCGCAGGATGTCGAGTGGGCGGTCAAGGACCGCCGCCTCTGGTTTCTCCAGGCCCGGCCGATCACCGTCATCCCTCCACAGAAGCCCTGGGAAGACCGGCAGGTCTGGACCAATCTCAACACCGGAGAGGTCATGCCGGATGTGATGACGCCCGTCACGTGGTCCATGATCCGATCTCTGTTTCTCCCCTTCTTTCAATCGGTTTTTGATCTGGTCGGCGCGGATATCAGCCGAGGTGCGGTTGTCGGCTTGATGGGCGGGAGGGTCTACTTCAACATCAACACCGGTCTGGCCGCGGCCAGACCCTTCACCGACCCCGCGCGACTCGCCGCCGCGAACAGTCTCTTCGGGGGAGAGCAGATTCGAAGCTTCGAGCTCGGCGAATTCGACATCGGCGAAGAGGATCTGCCGGACCTCGGCTTCAGTTGGCCCAGGTACATCCTCTCCTGGCCGCGCCTGGCGTGCGCCCTCCTGACACACTCGTCTGCCCGCGGGGATCGGGCCCGCGCCCGGGTGCATGCGCACAGCGACGCGGTCCGGCGCCTCGACTTGAGTCACATGAGCGAGGCCGAGCTTGGGATGACGTTCTGCACGAGTCTGCGTCAGTTCACGCGAGGCCTCAACCTGCTCTATTTGGTCACGAGTCTCCCCGCGCTTCAGGTCTTCGACCGGGCCTGCCGGAAATGGCTGGGAGATCAGGATCTTCGCCTTGCCTATCGGCTCATGGCGGCCCAGGGCGGCATGGCCGACACCGAAGCGGGCCTGGATCTGTGGCGTCTGGCGGAACGGGCACACGCCGACGGAGAGACCGAAGGCCTGCTGCTGGCGGGAGAGCCGTGGTCCGAACTCCGCGGCCGACTCATGCGGACCGGGCGGGGCCGCGCCTTCCTCGAGGCCTGGGACCGATTCATGACCGAGCACGGCCATCATGCTCGCGGTGAGTTGGAGTTCTACAACGCCCGCTGGTCTGAGCGGCCCGACTACTGTCTCGGTCTGGTGTGTCACTACCTGCGTGCCATCGACGCGATCAGCCCCGTGGAGAACCACCGCCGTTTGGCCCTGGAGCGAGAGGAACTGGTCAGGCGATGCCGCTGGCGTCTGAGAAATCCGGTCAGACGGGCCCTGTTCAGTTGGTCTCTCAGACGGGCCGGGAAGCTGGCCGTGGACCGCGAGAACTGGAAGAACGAACTCGTCCGCCTGCTCGCCGCTCTGCGCCAGGTGCTTCTCGTCTTGGGCCAGCGATTGGAGCAGGCGGGGGTTCTGACCCATGCCGAGGATGTCTTCTTCCTGGAGGTCTCCGAGATCGAGGCGCTCTCGCAAGGTCGGGTCGATCCGGGCGTTCGGCAACGGATCCTGGAGCGTCGGGCGGAATACGAGAGGAACAAGACCTTCACCCCGCCTCCGGTCGTGGTGGGCCCGTTCGATCCCGGCAGGCACGGACAGTTCCGGATCGACACAGACGTGAAGGAGCTGAAGGGGATCGCCGTTTCGCCGGGCGTGGCCAGCGGCAGGGCCAGGGTGATCCTCCGGACCGACGACCGTCAGCACGTGGAGGCGGGCGAGATCCTCGTGGCCCCGTTCACGGATCCCGCCTGGACGCCCTACTTCCTGCCCGCCGCCGGCGTGGTCATGGACCAGGGCGGCGTCCTCTCGCACGGGGCCATCATCGCCCGCGAGTACGGGATCCCGGCCGTGGTCAACGTCGGCCCCGCGAGCAGGATCATCCGCACGGGCCAGAGGATCCGGGTGGACGGAGACAGGGGGGTAGTCACGATTGAGGGGTCAGGTCTGCAATTTGCAATTTGAGAGAAGCGTATTCATTCTTTTGCGGAGGTCACCGTCTGTTTTCAGGTCATGCTCGGCCCGCCGGCACGCCTGGGAAACCGCCGAGTACTTCACACCGAATGCGCTGCCGATCTCAGCCAATCGAAATCGACCTTCTCGCCACAACAGGTACATCAGCACGTCCCGTAGGGGGCGTTCCTGGTGTCGTATCGGCGGCAGCAACGAGGCGTATTCCTGGGCCTGGATGCCCAGTTCACGGCGATAGTCCGCCAGACACTCGTCCACGGTGCCATGGGACTGCAAGGCGTGCAGCTGGGGTTGGTCCGGTTGGATCACTCCTTGCACTCGCTGTCGCAGCTCCTCGACCACCTCCAGGCTACCCAGCACCAGTCCATAATACAGGCTCGAGAACAGGTCGTCCGCCCGCTCATCATAACACCGCACGGCCCGGCGAAAGCCCCTGCCATCCAGGTCGAACAGCTCGTACACCGGGCGAGGATCGAACCATGTCGGTCCGCCCCGCCCGTGGGCCAGGACGTGATAGCTGCTCCAGGGATAATCCTCCAATCGCTCGGCAGCCTTGGCCCGCAGTGGATTGCGATGGATATACAGCAAGAGGCGATGCAGGTACTCCATTTCCTGGATGAGGAAACTCTTGAACCGTCCCTGGAACAAGTGTCCGCTTCGCTGGTGTCGGTGATTGTGCCACGAACCGTACGCCATCTGCAGCCACTGCATGGCCGCGGAGAGATTCGCCTCGTGCGTCTTGACGAGCAGGTGATAGTGGTTGCCCATGAGCACGTAGGCATAGATTCCCAAGCCGAACCGCTGCGAACACCTGCCCAGCCGGTCGAGGAAGCCCGCGTAATCTCGCTCATCGCGAAAGATGGCGTGCCGCTCGTTGCCCCGGTTCAGCACGTGATAGAACGTCTCTGCTTGATCGATGCGCAGTGGTCGTGCCATGAATGCCACGATACGGCCCGGCCCCATGCGCTGCCAAGACAATAATTCCTAATTGCAGACCTGACCCCTGACTTGGTCGAAGGGCACCTCCAGTTGCTTGCCGTCCGTGAGGACCACGAGGGTACGGCGGTTGTGGCGGATGCGGTCGACCAGGGCGGTCCGTTTGAAGGGGATGACGTACACACTGTCTCCCC
>JAGOQT010000312.1 GCA_018007255.1 Phycisphaerae bacterium
GAACATGCACAGCCTGGACTGACCGATCCCGCCGCCCACACTCAGGGGAAGCTCGCCCCGGAGCAGACGCCTGTGCCACTCCAACTCGCCGCGCTGCTGCGCACCTCGGATCTCGAGCTGCTGAACCAGGGTCGGGGGGTCCACTCGGATGCCCATGGAGCTGATCTCCACGGCCCTGTTCAGCAGGGGATACCAGAGCAGGATGTCTCCATTGAGCCCCCTCTTGCCCTGGACCGTGGGGGTGGTCCAGTCGTCGTAGTCGGGGGCCCGTCCGTCATGCAGGGTCCCGTCTGCCAGCCTGCCGCCGATCCCGATCACAAAGACGGCCCCATGCCTGCGTGTGATCTCGTCCTCCCTCTGTCTGGGCGCCAGGTGCGGGTACAGGGCCAGGAGGTCCTCGGAGTGAACGAAGGTGATCTCCGCCGGGAGCATGGGCTGGATCTGGGGGTACCTCCAGTGGACCGCCTGCTCGGTCTGCTTGAGCACCTCGTAGATCCTGGCCACGGCCCACTTGAGGAAGTCCAGGTTCCGTTCCTGCGCGTGGATGATCCGCTCCCAGTCCCACTGGTCCACGTACACGGAGTGGAGGTTGTCCAGGCACTCCTCATCCGGGCGGATGGCATTCATGTCGGTGTAGAGCCCCTCGCCATGCTGGAAGCCGTAGTCAGCGAGGACCATCCTCTTCCACTTGGCCAGGGAGAACAGGCACTCGGCCTCGGTGTACCCGTCGTCCTTGACTCGGAACGTGGCCTTGGCCTCGACTCCGTTGAGGTCGTCGTTGACCCCCGATCCCTTCCTCAAGAAGAGCGGGGCGGAAACCCGCTGGAGGTTGAGCGCATCGGCCAGGCGGGCCTCAAAGAGATCCTTGATCAGCTTGATGGCCCTCTCCGTATCCCGCAGCCCCAGAAGGGGCTTGTACCCGTCTTTCAAAACCAGTTCCGGCATGCCGCACTCCTGTCTCTACGATGCCCCAAACGGGAAGCCGCCCGAACCTATACGCGGGCTTCTCCGCGCACACGACCGGCGGGCGGGGAAGGCCCACCCCGGTCCTGCGCCTGTTCGGTCCCCACCGGGGCTCTGGGTCCAGCGGGACCGGCGACCCGCGGCCCCGCAAGACTCGCGAGGATCAGCAGGACGACTCCAGCGCCCCCCATGGCCAGGCCCATCAGCTGCGAGATGGTCAGGCCGGCCAGCTCGTACGGGTTGTCGTCCCGCAGCATCTCCAGCAGAAACCGGGCCATGCCGTACAGCAACAGCATCAGACCGAACGTGAGACCCGGCCGCGCAAGCCACCGTCCGGCCTGGCCGGCCCTGCGGAGGCGATGCCCCGCTCTCCAGACCAAGTAGAGGATCAGGGCCAGACCGAAGGCCTTGAGGGAACCGTAGATCTGGGTGGGGTGCACGGGAAGGCATCGCAACTTGCCCCGGGTGACCTCGAACCGCTCCTGATCGGTCAGCAGGGACAGGGGCTTGGGGTGCCAGCGGCCGTCCTCATCGTCGAAGTCCCAGTACGTGCCCTTGGGCAGGTCCAGTTGCGGCGATGTGCGACCCCTCTGCGGATTCGGGTTGATCTGGCTGATATACGCGTAGGAGTTGTACGGGAAGCGGATGCCCCAGGGCAGGTCCGTGGGCCTGCCGAAGCAACAGCCATTCAAGAGGCATCCGATCCGGCCGAAACCCAAGCCGAGCATCAGGCCCACGGCCAGGATGTCCAGGGCCCTGCGGACCGGGACCCGCAAGGCACGCAGGTACAGGGCCAGGGTCACGATCGCCAGGATTACGCCGCCGAGGAACTCCAGACCGCCCCTCCAGATCATGAACACGCCTGTCCAGTCGCCCCGGTAGTCCTTCCAGTAGTGCAGGACGTAGAAGATCCGGGCCCCTACGATCCCGGCCACCAGGGAGTAGAGGGCCGCATTCGTGATCACGACGGGGTCGATGCCGTCCCTCTGACAGAGCCGCCTGATCGCCCAGACCGCCACCAGGAAGCCCACGACCATCAGGGTCCCGTAGCCCTTGATGGTCAGGCCTGTAAAAGGTATGGTCAGGAGTTCCGGATGCATTGCTAGGGCTCGGACGTCGGCAGATCCGGAGAGCGGACGATCCGGTTGTGCGGATCCAGGACCACGACCTTGGGCTTGATCCGGCCGGCCTCCTGTGGGGTGCAGTAGGCAAAGGCCATGATGATCACGACGTGCCCGGCGCTGATCCGCTGCGCCGCGGCGCCCAGGATATCGATCCGACCGCTGTGCGCATCGGCGGGCACCGCGTAGGTCTGGACCCTGCTGCCATTGTCCAGGTCCGCCACCCACACCGCCTCGTACGGGACGATGCCCGCGGCATCCATCAGGGCCCGGTCGATCGCGATGCTGCCCGGATAGTGAAGCCGGGCGGCGGTCACCACTCCACGATGGAGCTTGCTCTTGAGTATCTTGATCTGCATTGGGCAGCCGTCCGTAACCCGTCTGCGGTCACACGAAGAACCACGCGGCCATTATAGCCCGGGGCTAGCCCGCGTCCACCACGATGTTGTCGATCAGCCGGGTGGATCCGATCCGCACGGCTACAGCAGCCAAGACCGGCCCGGACAGGGGGTTCACGGGCTGGAGCGATTCCGCGTCCACCACGCACACGTACTGGATCTCGATGGCGGGGACCTCGTGGAGGACCCCTGTGATCGCCTCCACCACCTTGGCCCGGTCCTTGAGTCCCTGTCGGATCCGGTCTTCACCCCGGCGAAGGGCCTTGTAGATCGTGGCGGCCCAGGCCCTCTCCTGGGGGGCCAGATACTGGTTCCGGCTGCTCATGGCCAGGCCATCTGGCTCACGGACCGTGGGACAGACCACGATCTCCAGGGGCATGTTCAGGTCGCTCACCATCCTACGGATCACCACGGCCTGCTGGGCGTCCTTCTGGCCGAAGAAGGCCTGGTCCGGCCCGACGATCTGGAAGAGCTTCGCGCACACCGTGGCCACGCCCCGGAAGTGACCGGGTCTGAATGGGCCGCAGAGGGGCTCGGTGAGCTTCTCCACCTCGATCCAGGTCAGGCTTCCTTGGCCGTACATCTCCTCGGGCGAAGGGGCGAACACGAGGTCCACCCCACGCCCCTTGCAGATCGCCAGGTCCAGCTCCAGGGGACGGGGGTACCGGCTGAAGTCCTCGGTCGGCCCGAATTGCGCAGGGTTCACGAAGATGCTGACCACCACGAAGTCGCAGGTGCGGGAGGCCGCCTCGATGAGGGACACATGTCCGGCGTGCAGGGCCCCCATGGTCGGCACAAGGCCGATGGTCCGGCCTTGATGGCGGGCCTGCCGCACGAGCTGTCTGACCCCACGGATGGACTGGACCACGTCCATATCTGCTATCCTCCCTTCCCGCACGGGGCTGCTGCGTATAGGGCCACCTGTCTGGCCAAGCGGTCCACATCCGCATCCGAGAGGCCGCTCCATCGATCCCCCTCGACCCGGATCACCGGACACTGGGTCCAACCTGCAAACAGGGCCTGGTAGTCGTCGGCCAGGCCCCGGAGGAAGGCCGCCTGGATCCCCCGCTCGTAGGGCCGATTCCGCCGGGTGATCCGCTCCAGGCAACGCTCCGCCGAGTCCTGGAGGAAGAGGACCAGCCTCGGCCGGCAGGGTCCGGACGCAAAGGCCTCGTAGACCTCCCGGTACAAGGCCAGTTGTTGCCCGAGCAGGAGCCGCCGTGCGTAGATCTGCTCCTGCTCGAACAGGTAGTCGGCGAAGTAGAGGTGGCCTGCCCTGAGGGTCCCGGGAGACAGCTGGGCCGCCCTGTGGACCAGGAAGAACAACTGGGAGTCCAGACCCAGGTCCTTGTTGCCCGCGTATACGGCCGGCAGAAAGGGATTGGTGTCATAGGGCTCGAACAGCACCTCGCCGCCCAACCTCGCAGCCAGGCCCCTGGCCCAGGTGGTCTTCCCGACCCCGATCGTGCCTGCCGTGCAGATCAGCTGAGGCACGGCCCCATCCCTCATGAAGTCGCACCCGTTCAGGCGAGCCGCCAACTCGGCGACCGTCTCCCCCATCACGGGGTGGACCAGTCCAGGATCCAACTGCACCAGTCCCTTGAGCACAAAAGAACGCATGTGCAGCTCGGGATGCGGAAGGGTCAGGTCCGGCGTCAGCAAGACCTGGCTGTCCAGGAGCAACAAGTCCAAGTCGATCGTGCGGGCGGAGTAGCGGTCCTCTGTGCGAACCCGGCCCAGTCTGGACTCGATCTCCCTGAGCCTGCCAAGCAGGAGGCCGGCCTCCAGTGTGGTGGAGACCCTGCATACGGCATTGAGATAGGCCGGCTGGCCCGCCCCTCCCAGGGCCTTGGTCTCCATGACGTCGCTGACGCCGGTGAGCCGGACCCCGTCCAGCCGGTCAAGGGCGTCCAGTGCCTGTGCGATCGCCCCTCGGCGATCCCCCAGATTGCTGCCCAGACCCAGATATGCCAAGTGGGATGCGCCCATCCGTGCCAGCCCCTCACAGTCGGGCAAACCGATCCATGGCCTCCTGGACCTGCTCCGGTCTGGCGAAGGCGGTGAGCCGGAGGAACCCCTCCCCGGCCGGGCCGAAGCCCACGCCCGGGGTGCCCACCACGTGGATCCTGGTCAGGAGCAGGTCGAAGAACTCCCACGACGCCATACCCCCCGGCGTCCTGAGCCAGAGGTACGGGGCATGGACCCCGCCATAGATCGTGTACCCCAGCCGGCTGAGCCGATCGCGGATCAGGGAGGCGTTGGCCATGTAGAGGTCGATGGTCTCGCGGACCTGCCTGCTGCCCTCAGGGGAGTAGACCGCAGCCGCGCCCGCCTGGGTCACATAGGAGACCCCATTGAACTTCGTGCAAAGGCGCCGGCCCCACAAGGGCCGGCGCCTTTGCACGAAGTTCAATGGGGTCTCCTATGTGACCCAGG
>JAGOQT010000313.1 GCA_018007255.1 Phycisphaerae bacterium
GATTTCACCATGGTCAACTGGTACGGCGATGAATACACCTTCTCCCTTGGGATACAATCAAGGGCCGTGGGAGTGCTGTGGGGGGAATGGGAGAAGACAGGATTGGGCCTTCATCAGCAGACTATCCGTGGCGAGGTTGACGCAGAGCGCGACAACTTCCGAATGGACACGGCCTTTCGTGGCCATCCCGCCTTCACTACGATGATTCAGAAGCGTGGGGACGGACGATACACGCTGTGTCCGCCAGCCGCGAAGCCGCAACCCAGCTCGAAGCAGAAATCCCGCAGAACCTCGCGAGAATCACGCCGAAAGCGCGCCTAGCGCACGATGCCCCTAGCTAGACTCGGGGGCATGAAACCTGAGCCCAATGGACAACTACTGTCGCTGCCCGTCCTGGCGCAGACCCTGAATCTGCCGAAGGCATGGATCAGGGCGGAGGCTGACGCTGGCAGACTTCCGCACCTTAGAATCGGAAGGCGATATCGGTTCAACCTGGAGGTGGTCCTGCGCGCCCTGCTAGTCCGGGCTGGCCAGGTGGAAGAGGGCAGACCATGAGCGCCCAGGACCAGTGTCGAATTGTGGCAGCGTATGACTACCGAGATGAGCAGGGGCGGCTCATGTATCAGAACGTGAAGTTCACGCCCAAGACTTTCCGCGTTCGGCGGCCTACCCCCGAGGGGGGTTGGACCTGGAACCGGGACGGGATCATGCCCGTGCCCTATCGCTTGCCCGAACTGATCTCGGCCAGCACACAGGACTTCCTGCTTGTGACGGAAGGCGAACGGGACGTTGAGACTTTGCGGGCCCTGGGGTTTTCTGCGACGACAAGCGGAGGCGCGGACAGTTGGCGGACCGAGTTTGCCCGATATTTCCAGGGGCGGCTTGTGTGTGTCCTTCCCGACGCCGACGAAGCGGGCCAGCGGTACGCCCGAGCGGTCGTCGAATCCCTTGCCCCCGTGGCCGGAGAAGTCCGGCTTGCACAGGTTCCCTTTGGGTACAAAGACATCTCCGACTATGTCGAGGGCCGGGACGCTGTGGATGAGGGGGTCCTGCGGGCCGACGTCCTGGGGATGATCGACGCGGCTCCAGTCATACGGGCCGATCCCCGGGGCCCCTTGCCGACTGGCGGCACGCAAGCGGAGGACGCGAGCCGACCGGTCTATGCTTGGATGAAGGACATCGACCCCAAACCCGTCCAATGGCTCTGGCAGGATCGTGTACCTTGCGCGATGCTGTCGTTGCTGATCGGGCTGGAAGGGAGCGGCAAGACCTTCCTCGCCTTGGACCTGGCCGCGAGAGTCACCACGGGGCGCCCCTTGCCCGGCGGGGACGACCCGTACAACACCCCGCCGGTGGGGAACGTGGTGTTCTTGACGAGTGAGGACCACTTGAGCTTCACAATCCGGCCCCGCCTTGACGCAATGGGGGCGGACCCGGCCCGGATTGCGGCCCTGCAAGGAGTCAAAGGGCCGGAGGGCGAGACGGAGTTCTTCGACGTGATGCAGCACCTTCCGGCCCTTGAGATGCTGATTGAGGAAGCGGCCCCGGTTCAGCTTGTCGTTGTTGACCCCTTGACGGCCTTCCTGGGCGAGACCGATCAGCACCGAAACGGGGAGGTCCGCCGGGCCCTGGCCCGATTCAACGCCCTGGCGGAGAAGTACGGCTGCGCGATCCTGGGGATCAGCCACCTTTCCAAGGACGTAAGCCGTCAGGCGATTCATAGGACAATCGGCTCCGTGGCCTTCAGCGCGGCGGCGCGGGCAGTCTGGCTCGTGTCTGCGGACAAGGAGGACGACCGACGGAGGATCCTCTGCCCTGTCAAATCAAACCTCTGCCCCCTGGCGAAGAGCCTGGCCTTCCGAATCGACCAGAAGGCCGTGACCTGGGAGGCGGGAGAGTTCGACTACAAGGCCGATGAGGTCCTGGCCGTGGACCACAGCGAGGACCAAGGAGCCGTTGCGGAAGCGGCCCGGTGGCTTGCGGAGGCCCTGGAGGGTGGGAGGATGCGCAGCGCGGAGCTTCAGGCGATGGCGAAGCGAGAGGGCATCAGCTCCGGCACACTCAAGCGGGCCAAGGCGAAATTGGGCGTCCAGGCAGTCCATGAAGGTGTCGGATCGGCGTCGTTTTGGTACTGGCGGCTGCCCAAGGAGATCCAAGATGATCACCAAGTTGCTCAATAGGTCATCTCTTGCGCCCCTTTGGATAATGATAGTCCTCTTTGGGTTTTCGACTCCACCACTGCCCCCCTTCAAAGAGGACCATCGCCAGCCAAAGGGGATCAGGATTCGGGGCATGAGCACCTTGGGATCACCTTGGGAATGGGAACGCTCTGGAACGCTTCGGAACGCCTGGAGCGGAGAGCAAATGAGTGAAATCGAATCCATGACCATGTCTGAGACCGCAACGACAACGGCCCAGGAGGCCGGGCTGCTCTTGATCGATGCAGAGGCCGTGGCCAAGACCAATGGAGATGCACATTTATGAACAACCAGTCAGTCCAAGAAGACGGTAAGATCCTCGTCTCGTTGCAGGAGGCAGCCCGGCTGCTCAGTATCAGTGAGCGGACGTTGTATGGCCTGATACGAGAAGGCCAGATCCCAACCGTTCGGCTCAAGCGGGCCGTCCGGATTCGGGTCTGCGACCTGGAGGATTGGACGGCAGCCAGGGTGCAGCCGTTCGTGCCGGGGCCGGTGCCTGGAAAGAGAATTGTGTAGAGTGAGCAGATTATGCTTGACGTGATTTCTAGTAATGATACAATCTGGGGCATGATACTAGAGCGAATCAGACAAGCAATCATCAGATCGGGCAAGACCCGGTACAGAATCTCCAAAGACACCGGGATCGACCAGGCGGTCCTGTGCAAGCTCATGCAGGGCAAGAAGGTCTGTGGAATCGAGACGGCCGACCGACTGGCCGTGTATCTGGGCCTCGATCTGAAGCCAAGACAGAAGAAGGGAAGGTGAACTATGGCCACCATAGGTCGAGCGGGCAAGTCCAGGTACGTAAAGTACGTTCGCAACGGCAGGAGGCCGACTGTCCACCTGGGGGCAGTCTCGATGAGGTCGGCCTTGACGTTCAAGCTGGGGCTTGAGGGGCTTCTCGGCGACCTGAGGTTGGGCGTCCTCTCCGAGAGGACGGCTCAATGGTTGTCCGGCCTGGGCGATGAGACCTACAGCAAGCTGGCAGCCCAAGGCTTGGTGGCTCCAAGGCAGGCGACACCCGCCCAGGCTGTGAGGCTGGTCGCGTTCGGAGAGGGCTGGATCGAGAGCCGCGTAGACACGAAGGCCTCCACGCGGAGCGTTCTCAAGCAGACCGTGGACAGCCTCCGCGAGTTCTTCGGCCCTGAGAAGCTGTTGACGGCCGCCACCGAAGCCGACGTGACCGCGTTTCGCATCTTCTTGACCTCCACGGCCCACAAGGGGAAGCCCTACGCAGCGGCTACGGTCACCAAGAGAATGAAGGTCCTCAAGCAGATCCTCGGGGATGCGGTGGATGCAAGGCTGATCGCCAAGAACCCGGTGGGCAAGCAGAAGAACCGCAATGACGGCGACGACGATTCACGGTTCCACAGTGTGAGCCTGGAGGAGCTCAGGAGGGTCTTGGAGGCCTGCCCATCCGTCGAGTGGAAGCTACTCTTTGCCTTTGCCCGCATCGGCGCCCTCCGCATCCCGTCCGAGACATTTGGGCTCCGATGGGAGGACTGCCACTGGGAGGCGGGCACCATCACGGTCCGGTCACCCAAGACCGCACATCATGGGGGGAAGCACGCCGAGCGGCTGATCCCGATGTGGCCAGAGTTGAGGCATTTGCTCCTGCTGGCCCATGAGCGTGCCCCGGTGGGCTCTGCATACGTGTTCGAGAAGTACCGTGACTCAGCCGCGAACCTTCGAACGCATGGCGAGCGAATCGTGCGCCGGGCCGGTCTGACCCCATGGGCCAAGCTGTGGCAGAACTGCCGGGTCACGCGAGAGAACGAACTCTGTCAGACTTGGCCGGAGCACCTGGTAGCCAAGTGGGTCGGCCACAGTCGGGCCGTCGCACGTGAGTTCTATCTGAAGGCCCTGCCGTCCGACTTCGAGCGGGCAGCCACCTGGTCCACACCCGTGCCTGAGGCCATGTCTACATGCCCTTCTGAACCGGGACGAATTCCGGGACAGTCAGAAGCGATTTCACCCTGCGATAGCCTGCAAGAGGGAGAGGCCACAGGGGGCGAAAACGCCGTTCTTCAGGGCGTACCAGGCGATTGCAAGTCCTTGCAGGATAAGCGATTAGCCCCAAGGGGATTCGAACCCCTGTTGTCGGGTTGAAAACCCGGTGTCCTAGGCCTGCCTAGACGATGGGGCCACGGAATGGACGGGCGGCTGTGCTACTCCAGCCGGATCGCCTCAACCGGACAGACGTCCACACACACGCCGCAATCGACGCACGCGTCCGGATTGACGCAGGCCTTCCCGTCGACCATACTGATGGCTTCACTGGGACACTCACTCACACACGACTCACAGCCGGTGCACTTGGCTTCATTCACCTTCGCGGGCATTGCTTCTCCTTTCAGAAGACCCATGCATGTCCGTTCGAGTCAGCAAACGCTGGCAAGTACAGGGTTACATAGCAGGAGTCCCCGCTCAAGTCCAGGCAATTCTCCGGTTCCCAAGGCCTCACGCACGACCAGGTCATCGGGGCAGACCCGGGTTGCGGAAGACTCTCCAATCTTGTGTACGGGGACGGGGATTCCGGGGTTCGAAGAGACCTCCAGCCCGCATTTCTCACAAGCCTTCGGTCCTGAGCGGTCCTGTTGTCCGGCTGCTGCGTTCTCGGTCCCGTTTGTCCTCAGCGTACCGCAGCGGGTACGCCTCCGGGCAACCGGGACCTGCGGCCTTGCATCCGGCCAACATGCCGCGCTCAGAAC
>JAGOQT010000314.1 GCA_018007255.1 Phycisphaerae bacterium
GCTATACTGGGTGTGCAGAGGCCACAGCGGGCCACAAGGAGCCGACGGATAATGGACCATCTGAAGTACTCCCCCAGACCGATCTGTCGGAACACGGCGAGACCGAGCAGGCGGCACACCCGCAGCAGATGGGCCATGTGGCTCCTGCCCCTCACCGGTCTTGTGGCCCTGATCTGGTTCCTGATCCGGGTCCTGCCCAAGCCCGGCCGGGCCGCGTACCCGTGCCAGCGAGTGGCCCAGCCCCTGGCAGCCGGGTTCGTGGTCTGGGTGTTGGGTCTGGTCAGCTCTCTTGCTGCGTACCGAAGAGCCAGGCTCAGGTTTCGTCAGTCCCGCTATGCACTGGGGGCCGCCTGCCTCGCCGTGGCCCTGGTGGCGATCTACTGGCCCGTGAGCGTCACACTGGACCAACAGAGCCAGGCCGCCCCGTTCATCCCTGTGGATGCGGCCAACACCCAGATCGGTGTGGCCAAGGGCCTGCACCCGGGCCGTGTGGTCTGGGTCTATGACCCGACTCTGTGCGACCAGAACGGCACATCCGGCCCGTGGTGGGAGGACCGGAGGACCGACCCGAACGTGGCGCACCGGATGATGGCCAGGGCGATCCTGAACCTGACCGGCATAGCGGACCAGGCCCAGGCTTGGGACGCCCTGTTTCGATCCTTCAACCGGACGCGCGCCAACGAAGACATCGGCTACCAGGCCGGAGACCGGGTCGCGATCAAGGTCAACAACATCTTCTCCCGCGCATACAGATGGTCCTCCAGTCAGAGCGTGAACTCGCCCTGCCCCCAGATGCTCCACGCCCTGCTGCGGCAGTTGGTGGAGGTCGCGGGTGTCCCCGACGGGGATATCACTGTGTACGACTGCATCTTCTACCACGGAGACCCCGTGTATGCGTACTGCCACAGGGACTTCCCTGGCGTGCAGTTCGCGGAGGGGGATGCCACGGATCGCAGCGGATACCAGGGTGGCCCGGGTGCGGATCCGGGGGAGCGGGTCAAGGTGGTCGCGGACCCCAATGCCCGCGTCTACTATGGTGATCCAGGGCTTGTGATCGACAGCGGTCTGGCGTGTCTTCCCACCGTGGTTTCGCAGGCCAAGTACCTCATCAACTGCTCCCTGCCCAGGCCCCACACGGATCTTGCAGGCGTCACCCTGTGCGCCAAGAACCTGTTCGGCTCGATCTGGCATCCAAACCACTGGTCTCAGTATCACGGGTGGAATCCGGAGTTCATGCACGCCGCGGTCGCAGCCTACGACTTCGGCAGCGTCAAGGCCAGGCCCATGGGCTCCTACAACGCCTTGGTGGATCTGATGGGACACCAAGACCTCGGGGGCAAGACCATCCTGTTCCTCTCGGAGTGCCTCAGGAGGAGGTGGCCTTCCCCACCCTTTGACGGGGGTCTGACATCCAGCCTGTTCGTGTCCCAGGACGGTGTGGCCATAGACTCGGTCCTGCTCGACTTGCTCCGCTCGGAGGAGAGCAAGGACGTGAAGGAGGGCAGCATCGAGAACTACCTGCACGAGGCGGCCCTGGCGAATCACCCGCCGTCAGGGACCTCTTACGACCCCGAGGGCGACGGCACACCCCTTGAGAGCCTGGGTGTGCACGAGCACTGGAACAACCCCGTACACAGGCAATACAGCCGGAACCTGGGCACAGGCGAAGGGATCGAGCTGATCCAATCCCTGGCGATCCTCGCACTGCCTGGCGACATCGAGCCGGACGGCGACGTGGACCTGGAGGACCTCGGCATCCTCGCATCCCACTGGCTCGAATCCGACCAGCCCGGGTGCCTCGCGGATCTGGACGGTGATCGGGACGTAGACCTGGGAGATCTCGCGATCCTGGCCCAGTCCTGGCGCATGCGTATGCGGTGACTGTCGGACGGTCGGACAACGGTTCAGAATCCCCGCCTTGACAAGTCCACCCCGCCTGTGTACGAGTGCATCCAGTCATCGACACCCGGCAGCGCTCCAATGCAAGGAGCCGGCACAGCCACCCGGAGAAAGGAGACCAGGACCATGGAAACCAGGATAGATGGACCACTCGATGGGGATCCAAGCCGAGGACTGGGACGCAGGGAGTTCCTCGCGGGCCTGTCCGGCCTGGCGGGCGGGGCCGCTGGGGCCTATGCCCTTCTGCCCCTGCTCGGGGCCAAGGCCGAGGTCATTGCCAAGGACGACCCACGTCTGATCACGGAGCAGATCCGGTACCCGGGCCAGGCGGGCGAGATCTTGGCATACCTGGCCAGGCCCAAGGCCGATGAGAAGCGGCCCTGTGTGATCGTCATCCATGAGAACAGGGGGCTCAATGACCACATCCGGGACGTGGCCCGCCGAGTGGCGGCGGAGGGGTTCCTGGCCCTGGCCCCGGACGCCCTGTCTCCCATGGGCGGCACGCCGGAGGATCAGGACAAGGCCAGGGGCATGATCGGGCAGTTGGACGGACCTGCCACGGTCAAGAACTTCGTGGCAGCGGTCCAGTACCTCAAGACCCACCCCCTGTCCACAGGCAAGGTCGGGTGCACAGGCTTCTGCTGGGGCGGGGCCATGACCAACCAGGTGGCGGTCAACTCCCCAGACCTGGTCGCCGCGGTCCCGTACTACGGCATGGCCCCTGCGGTCGAGGACGTGCCCAAGATCAAGGCGTCGATCCTGGCCCACTACGCAGGCCAGGACGAGCGGATCAACAAGGGCATCCCCGCATTCGAGGAGGCGCTCAAGAAGGCCTCCGTCCCCTATCAGATCTACGTGTACGAGGGGGCCAGGCACGCCTTCAACAACGACACGAACCCGGGCTCCTACAACAAGGAGGCGGCAGACCTGGCCTGGAAGCGGACCATCGCCTTCTTCAAGGAGAGGCTCAAGACCTGATCATGCAGCATTGCTTGTACTTCTTGCCGCTGCCGCAGGGGCACGGGCTGTTGCGGCCCGGCGCGGGGCTGGTCAGGATCGGTCCAGACCTCGCCTGTGCTGCCTCTTGTCGCCGCCACAGGGCGCCGACCTCCTCGACGAACGGACGGCAGTGGGTGAAGAACCGCTTGTAGCCTGCGCAGAGGTACTCCAGGCCAGCCTCCCCGTCCGGTGTCCTGAGCAGGCGGTTCTTGGGGCATCCGCCGTTGCACATGGCCCTGACCTGGCAGGACCTGCAGTACTGGGGCAGGGTCTCCAGCTTGGCCCGGCCAAAGGCCCTCTGCCTGGGGTCCTCCAGCAGGTCCACGAGGCGAGCGTCCTGGATGTTGCCGATCCGATGGCGTGGGTCCACAAAGTGGTCGCACGAGAAGAAGTCCCCGTTGTGCTCGACCACGGGCACGCCCCCGCAGGTCTCGCGGAACACGCACAGGGTATGGCCCTGGCCGAATGCCGGGCGAGCAGCCTCCTCGAAGATCTGGACCTTGACCCTGCCGATGTCCTGGGCCTGCCACTCGTCGAAGACTGCGCACAGGAAGTCCCCCCACGCCACAGGGGGCACGGACCGCTCGCTCACTGCGTCTCGGCCGTCCGGTTGCCTCTCCACTAGGGGCAGGAAGGTCACGTACCCGGCCTCGATCTCCTTGAAGAACCGGTACACCTCGATCGGGTGCCTGACATTGCGGGCATTCACCACGCACAGGATTTCGCATGGGACCCGGTACTGCTGGAGGAGCCGATACCCCCGCATGACCTGCTCGTACGTGGGCTTGTCTTCTTTGGTCCGGCGATGGAGGTCATGCATCCGCGCAGGGCCGTCCAGGCTGATCCCCACTGCAAACCCCTCTGCAGCCAGGAACCGGCACCATGCCTCGTCCAGCAGGGTCCCGTTGGTCTGGATGCCGTTGGCGATGGTCCTGTCTGGGGGCCGATGCCTGTTCTGCAGGGCCACGATCCTGCGGAAGCTGTCCAGACCCAGGAGAGTGGGCTCACCGCCATGCCACGAGAACCGGATCTCCGGATCGCAGGACGCCTCGATGTGCTGGGCGATGTACCGCTCCAGGAGTGCATCGGCCATGCGATGGGCCTGTCCGGACGGAGCAGGGGTGGTCTTCAGGTAGTAGCAGTACGCGCACGCCAAGTTGCAGGCCGGTCCGACCGGCTTGACAAAGACCTGGAAGTCGGGAAAGGCCCGTATGGCCGCCCGGCCCCCCTGCTGCCCACAGACGTCAGTCGCCATAGGCCACCCCCGGCGTATCGAGACTGCCGACCCCGTTGCCCTGGCCGTTCAACAGGAACAGGCCTCGATCTCCGCAGGCCGCGAAGACCATGCAGCCTCGCTATGGGCTGGCCATCCTGGTCAGGCGGATGTCATCGATGTACAGCTTGCCCGCACTGCCGGCCGCGGGTGTGCTCGGGTTCCCCACGCCCAGCCTGAGCTCCTTGACCGCGCCCAGGTTGACCCCGGCCGAGGCGAACTCGCTGAACGGGATGGTCCACTCCTCCCACTCGCCCGTGCAGATCACCGCGGGATCCGGGTGGAGGACGACCTTCGTGCTGCCGGCGCTGTCCTTGACCGCGGCGTAGAAGGTCTCCGGCAGGTTTCCTGCGGCCTGCGCGACCCCGATGTCCAGCGTGTCCCAGGACCCGCTCACGCCTCCGGTCGTCGCGATGTTCGAGAACGTGGCCCCGCACACCCAGGCGGTGCCAGCCGTGCGGCTGGTCACGGCCAGGCCGATGTACACGTCCTGGCCCATGGGGATCTCCACAGTCGAGGCGGCCGGGTCCTCGCCCACGCCGGCCCAGGTCACCCCGTCCGCAGACCACTGGGCCGTGAAGAGGTTGCCGGCCCGAGTCCGCTTCACCCAGCACGGCGCAGCCGCGCCCGCCTGCCCTGTGGCTGTGCTCTCCCCCACCCCCCCCACCCGCCGGATCACCTCCACCCCCGCGC
>JAGOQT010000315.1 GCA_018007255.1 Phycisphaerae bacterium
GGCCGGGTGCAAGGCCGCAGGTCCCGGTTGCCCGGAGGCGTACCCGCTGCGGTACGCTGAGGACAAACGGGGCCGAGAACGCAGCAGCCGGACAACAGGACCGCTCAGAACCGAAGGCTTGTGAGAAATGCGGGCTCGTCGCCGCAAGGGCAGTCTTGGAACGATCGGACGGCTGCACGCACTCACGCGTGCAGCCGTTCCTGTTTGGGGCCTTGCCCGCGCAGGCCGTTGCGATGCGGCGGTCTTGCAGGGGCGGACGCCTGCGGATCCGCGGCCCTGCGGGACGTTGGGTCAGCCCAGGCCCACGTCCAAGGTCATCATCACGGCGAAGCCCAGCATCGTGCCCCACGTGGCGATGTGGGTGTTCTTCTCCAGTTGCGACTCCGGGATCAGCTCCTCGACGACCACGTAGATCATGGCCCCCGCTGCAAAGGCCAGCGCATAGGGCAGCAGGGGCCTGACCACCATGACCGCCGCGGCTGCGAGCACTGCGGCAATCGGCTCCACGATGCCGGACGCCTGACCGTACCAGAAGCTCCTGAGCCGGCTCATGCCCTCTCGCCGAAGGGGGACGGACACGGCTGCGCCTTCGGGGAAGTTCTGGATGCCGATCCCAAGGGCCAAGGCCATGGCCCCGCTGAGTGTGGCCGAGTCGAGCCCTGCGCCCACAGCGCCGAAGGCCACGCCCACGGCGAGCCCCTCCGGGATGTTGTGCAGGGTGATGGCCATG
Source organism: Phycisphaerae bacterium (assembly GCA_018007255.1). Lineage (GTDB taxonomy): Bacteria > Planctomycetota > Phycisphaerae > Sedimentisphaerales > Anaerobacaceae > DTPU01. The sequence goes on from JAGOQT010000315.1 coordinate 731, forward strand.
ACCAAGAGGATGCTCCTCTGCCAGCCGGTCCGGATGCCCTCCGCCTGGTCCATGGCGAAGCCGGGGTGCAGGTGGGGGAGGACCTTGTCCATGATCCACAGGAAGAGACCGCCCAGGATGAAGCCGGTCAGGGCAGGGACCCAGGCCGGGACGGAGGACCCCTCGGCCATCTGGATTGCAGGGGCCAGCAGGGACCAGAAGCTGGCTGCGGTCATCACCCCTGCGGCAAAGCCCAGCATCCCGTCCAGGACCTTGCGATTCACCGTCTTGAACACGAAGACCAGACCGGCCCCTGCGGCCGTGACGCCCCACGTGAAGCAGGTGGCCAGTAAGGCCTGCAGGATCGGACTCTGTTGTCTGAACCAGTCCATGGTGCAAGGATTCCCTACCCGTGACGGTCTGAGCATATCCTGGCGGCCTGGGCGATACAAGCCTCGATGCCTGATGATGCCCACGCACCGCAGTCCTGTCTGCAGCAGGGGCCTTCGCCCATGCCGTGCGCCCTAGGGCAGATCGAACTGCTTCCTGAAGAACGCCAGGGACTTGGCGTGGGCGTACGGCAGGTACAGGAATCCGGAGTAGTGGCCGGACGGGAGGTACACGGTCTCCGGGTTGCCGATCGCCCGGCGGAGTCGATCTCCCGACTCCCTGGGCACGGACCGGTCGAACATCGCGATGAACAGCAAGGCGTCTCGGGCGTCGATGTAGGGGGCCAGACGGAGGGGGTCGGTCCTGACCTTGGCGGACAGCTCCTTGTGGATGTCCTCACGCGGGATGCCGGACTTGGCCCACCGCTCGATGCACCTCCGGAGCTTCTTCTCCTTGGAGGTCACCGCCATATCCGCGAAGCTGCCGCCTGCAAGGCCCATGACCACCGCCCGGATCCGGTCGTCCACCCCCACCACCAGGCTTGCCCTGATGCCTCCGAGGCTCAGACCCAGACTGCCCAGCCGGTTGGGGTCCACCTCCGGCTGCCGCACAAGCCAGTCCAAGACCTGCCGGTTGTCGAGCACGACCTGCCGGAAGTAGTCCTCCACCTCCTCGGCCGTCCGGATCCGCTCGACGCGGACCTCCCGGTTGTGGACGATGGCCGCATGGAGGCCGTGCGAGGCAAACAGGCGGGCAAAGCTCTCCACGCAGAAGTCCACGCCTCCGGAGATGGGCAGGACCAGGATCGCCGCATGGCGCCCCGGCCTCGCGGCCCTGTAGTAGTCGACCCGGATCCGCTCGGTGCCGAAGAGGTTGACGCTGGAGTCGAGCTCGACCCTCTCCAGGGTATAGCGGCTCTTCTGCTTGAGGGTCTCGACCGTGGCGTTCGGGTCTTGGTGGGGGTAGTCGTAGTACTCCAGCATCTCCGCGGGCCGCGTCTGCGGGCCCGGATAGGACCGGCTGCAGGGCCGATGTACGCACGAACCCAAGAGGACGAGCGACGAGACGGTCAACCACAACAGCGATCTTCTTGGCATGGACATCGCATCGACCTGGGAGGTTCTGGGCCACACGGCCTCGGGCCCGTTCTCACCGGCCGTCAGACCCACGTCCCCTGGCGGGCGCTCAGGAGCACGGCCTCAATGACCCGCATGTTCTCCAGGGCGTCTTCCAGCGGCGTGGGCACAGGACCGTCCTCGATCACGGCCTTGGCAAAGAGGTCGCCCTGGATCGTGTACTGGTCGCAGACCTCGAGCACGATCTCCTCTGCGGCCTGCCCTCGCCGCTGGTGCCACACCCTGCACGGCCTGTCCGGAGGGGCGTTGAAGGGGATCTCGATCTCGATCCGGCCCTCGGTCCCAAACACGTGGACCCGTTGGTACGGCGTGAGCTGGGTGGAACAGGTGAACGTGGACGTGCCCCGGTCAAACTCCAACACCCCGCAGGTCATCCGGTCGATCCCCATGACCGGGTCCAAGTCCGCGATGCCCATGACCCTCCGGGGCTCCGCATCAAACAGGAATCTGGACAGGCTGATGCAGTAGCACCCGATGTCCATCAGCCCGCCGCCCCCCATGGAGGGGACATTCCGGATGTTCCGCGGGTCCACGTTCCAGTAGGAGAAGAAGGACTGAATCGTCCGCAATTCGCCGATCCCACCCTCTGCAGCCAGCCTGCGGGCCCACTGCCACTGCGGGTGAAGGCGATACATGAAGGCCTCCATGACCTTGAGCCGCGGATGCCGTGCAGCGACCTCGATCAGGTCCTGCACCTCCCGGCTGGTCAGGCCGATGGGCTTCTCGCACAACACGTGCTTGCCCGCCTCGATCGCCCGGACGGACCACGGCACGTGCAGGTGATTGGGCAGGGGGATGTACACAGCCTCCACGTCCGGGTCTGCCAGCAGGGTCTCGTAGGAGCCGTATGCCTTGGGGATCCCCAGTTGTTTGGCTGCGGCCTCGGCCTTGCGGCCGTAGCGGGATGCGATCGCGGTCACCGAGCACTGCCTGCCCGCCTGCAGGGCGGGGATCACCTTCTCGAGCCCGATCTTGGCGGTGCTCAGGACGCCCCAGCGGACCCTACGGTTCGGCTCAGTGGGCTGGTTCATTGCGCCTGGGATCATACGCCTTATTGAACCCCTGGGCAAGGGCCTGTAACCGGCCCCCAGGTCCGGGCACACCAGGGTACAGGAGGCCGCTGGGGGCCTGTTCGCTTGCGGGGCCATGGGTCGGTCCGTGGACCGACCGGCCGTCGCCGTGATGCCGGGCAGTCCCACCTGATTTCCCTTGACAAGCCGGTCGAGTCTGTTAGAAAGGGGCCCATTGTGGTGAACGGAGTTGGGCTGGTTCCCACACGGGGTCCTTTCCCATGTGTGGGGGGTGTGCCAAACGGACAAGGAGGTCTGCCATGTGCACAAGGAGTGTCTGCAGTGTCATCGGTGTCGTAGTCTGTCTTGGGTTCTGCGCATCCCTGAGTGCGTCGCCTACCATGGTGGACCTGAGCACAGAGGATTCATGGGGCGAGGCTAACGGGGCCCGCTTCGAGCAGTATAGCGGTCCCCACGGTGCTGGCACAGGCCACATCAACGCCTTTCTCGTGCTCCAGAACAAGGGCATAGAGGAGGCCTACAACACGGATGGGTCGCCCCTGCCTCTGGACGCCAAGGAGCCCGCCCACACCAACGCACTGCTCCTGAGCGACGTGCCGATCGTGCGCAGGGGTGACACGGAGTACAGGGAGTTCCTCCTGGACATCCACGAGGACAACGCAGGGGATGACCGCTATCTGTCCCTGGATCAGTTGCTGATCGCCCTGAACTCGGAGCCTGACCTGATCGGGGACGTGGAGGACGTGTTCGCTGATCCGGTCTATGACCTGGACGCAGGCGGAGACAGCTGGATCAAGCTGAACAGCGACCTGTCCTCGGGCGGCGGCCAGGCCGACATGCTGCTCTTGGTCCCGAACAGCTACTTCGAGGGCCAGGGCGAGTACGTGTATCTGTACTCCAGATTCGGCGAGAACTACGCTGCGTCCGCGACCCCTGAGGAATGGGCCGTGAGGAGCACGGGCGACGACACGCAGATCCCTGCGCCCGGGGCCGTGATCCTGGCAGGTCTGGGTGCCTGTGTGGTCGGTGCCCTTCGCCTCGGGCGAAGGCACGGATCTTAGGACCCGCGGAGGACACATCGGGCCTGCCCCTCGCAGGCCGCTGCACTGCGCTGCGTTCGGACGGTTCAGCCGTCGGGCGGCCCGACAGCTGGGCGGTCGTCTGAGCCCGACCCTTCCTCTTGTCCTGCAGGGGTGATAGAATGGCCCCAGAGTCCGCAGGATGGGCCTCGGTCCACGCGGTGTGGTGCTGCACCGGACCGGGGGGCACGCCGTCCGGCCGATGTGAAGGGGTCCTGTGATGACGCGCTGGGTCCGACTTGCCGTTCTCCTGACGTGTTCCATCCCTGTTCGCGCGGAGCTGGCACTGAAGGAGGTGCGGACCGCCTCGGATACCGTGCTGGTGGCCTACTTCAAGAGTACGGTCATCCAGGCGGACGAGGTGAACATCGCGGACCCATCGGCCTGGAGGCTCAACGGCCGGCCGGTCTCGGCCCTGCATCGATTTGTCACCGAGGCGGATGCCTGCGACCACCACATTTACCTGGAGGTGCCCACCCTGGTCCAGGGGTCCCGCTACACCCTCCAGACG
>JAGOQT010000316.1 GCA_018007255.1 Phycisphaerae bacterium
TATGACGGCCCCTTTGACCCGGACCACCTCACCCAGATCCCGGGTCTGGGCAGGGCCCTCAAGTTCACGTTCACCCTGTACGACTCCCGGGGGGTCCTCAAGAAGGGGCGGACCTTCACGCACATCGTCGAGCTGGATGATTGAGCGAATGGCCATGGATGCAAGATCGCAGAATACGTGGGATCCCGTGGGGCGGGGCGGCTCGGCCCTGATCCTGACCGTTGTCTTGACGAGCCTCCTGGCCATCGTGGGGGTGTTGTTTGTGCTCCTGTCCAGGATCGACCGGATGTCTTCCGCGGCCTCGTCCAACGATCGGCAGTTGGACCTGGCCGTCCGGGCCGTGATGGCCGCCCTTGGCGAGGAGTTGGTGCGGGATACGCCGGGCGTGCACAAAGACGAAGACGGCCGTCCGTTGCAGGAGTACGACGACCGTCCGGGGCCGGATGACCCCTGGCTGGCCAGCCTAGAGCCCGCCCAGTCCTCGGGAGACCTGTTCTGGCCGCAGATCAGCGTCCTGCAGGGCGCCTCGCCGATCACCCAGGTGCCTGTCGGGATCGTGGGCAACCGGGAGCCGATCGACGCCGCGGTCCCGGCGAACGGACTGAGACTGTCCGATGCGGACGGGGACGGCGTGGCGGACTCGAACTGGTTCGTCCTGGACGGCATCCGCTCCGGCCGCGGCCGGCCCATCTACGCCGCGATCCGTGTGGTCGACCACTGCGCGATGCTGAACGTGAACACCGCCTGGGGCTTCGCGGCCGCGGACCCCTGTCTCTGTGACGGCTCCCACCAGATGCAGATCGACCTGGTCCACCTGGCGGCCCGCGGACAGACACCCGATCCCGCCGGGAGGCTGCACCGAGAGAGGGCCGGGGACCGGTCCTGGGAGGCCTATCTGAGGGACGCGGTCTGGAGGTTTGGGGATCCGCCCGCCCCCTACTCACCCTTCGACCTGTCGGATGAGCTGAAATTGCGGTATCGGTACATCCTGAACCTGGAGCGGGTGACGTCGCGGATGGAGGGGCTTTGGACGAACGCCTACGACGGGGGACTCGAGGTCCCCGTCACGAGCACTGGGGAGAGGCTCCAGGCATGGGCCAGGAAGGTCCTCTGCGCGGCGTCCCCGGCGGCCTCCCCATGGATGGATCCGGACTACGACTACCGCCACATCAGCACGGTTGCGAGCGTGGACCGGATCATCGACCCCCTGGGCCGGCGCATGGTCAACGTCCATGATGTCGCGGTACCCGTTGAGCGACTCTACGAGGCCCTGTTCGAGGGGATCGACCCCTGCCATCCGGATCGGCAGTCTTTCGCCGCGCAACTGGCCGTGAACATCCGCGATTTCGTGGACACCGACTCGGACAGCACGGTGCTCACGGTCGCCGATGCGAACTACCACGGGTTCGAGCCGCAGCCCTTCCTCCGCCAGATCGGGTTCAGGATCTCTCCGACTGCGGCCGCGGATCAGACCCAGAACGAGTTCATGGTCGAGCTCCACAATCCGTTTGACGTCCCTGTGTCCACGCGGGGTCTGGTCCTCCGCATGCGGGTGGCGTTGTCGGGCGGCGCATGGGAGGATCGCATCGTGGTGGATCTCGACTCGCCCCCTCAGGGCCCGGATGAGGAGGAGATGCCGGAGACCATCCCTGCCCGGGATTCGCTCGTACTGAGGAGCCGCCGGGCCGTGCTCGGGCAGGACCTGGGTTCGAAGAGGGTGTCCAGGGCAGGGGTGGTGCTCGCCCTGTACCAGGGCACACAGGCCCCATTCCAGTTGAGCCAGTCGCACCACGTCGCCCTGTGCCGCAGGGCCGGTTCCGCCCTCCTCTTCCTGGACCTGCAGCGGACTCAGCCGGCGTGGTTCGGATGGGACAAGGTCGGCACGGGCCTGCCCCAGTTCTACGCCAGGGCCGAGGGCAGGTGGAACATCCTGGCCCCTCGGATGACCCTGGTGGCAGGCACCTCGCCCTCTCCCCTGACCCGGTACAACCTGCCGCAGCAGCAGCGGATCCGTTCCGGACCGGGCCTCGCAAGTGCGGGATTCCTGACCCTGGGGGACCTGGGCCGGGTGCTCTCGATAGGGCCCCACCCGGATCCCAACTCGGCCACATGCCTGATCCGGGCCATGGGCCAGGCCTCGCCCCCCGCGGACGCCGAGATCTGTCTGGACCTGGCGGATCCGAGTGTGGCCGGGGTGTTCCAACGTCTGACCGTGCTGTCGCCGGAACAGTTCGGCGCCGATCAGGCGGAGACCCGCGTCAAGGGCCGGATCAACATCAACACTGCGCCCTGGTTTGTGATCGCACGGCTTCCTTGGATGACCGACGAGGTCGCCCAGGCGATCGTTGCGAGGCGGGACTCCTCGGGCCTCGGCCGGCCGTACAGGAGTGTGGCCGACTTGATGCAGGTCCCGGAGGTGGCGGATCTCTACGGGGCCGACGGGAGGAACAACTACGACAGCAACAGCCCCGGCCCGGACCTGACCTCGGACACGGAAACGGATGACCTGGAAGAGAGGGACCTGCTGTGGAGTCGGATCGGCAACCTGGTCACAGTGCGAAGCGACGTCTTCAGCGCGTACATCGTGGTGCGGATCGGCGAGGACGGCCCGCAGAGACGGGTCCTGGCCGTCCTGGATCGGAGCCGGGTCCGCGTCCCGCAGGACCGGGTCCGTGTGCTTGTGCTCCAGACCGTGCCCGACCCCCGTTAGCCCGCATTTCTCACGAGGGTCCGCCCTGGATCATCGCCAGGATCTGCCTGTGGGCCGTGGGATTGGCGGCCACGCAAGGGAGCGGACCCCCCTCGTAGGAGGCCAGGTCCATTGGCCACAGGGGGCGTCCTTGCCAGTCGGTGACCACGGCCCCGGCCGACTCGGCCAGTACGGCCCCAGCCGCAATGTCCCAGAGCTTGGGCGTGCACGCGATCGTCCCCGCCATGGCCCCCTTGGCCACGTAGGCCATCTGTAGGGCGGTCGTGCCCAGGTTGCGGAACCGGCTCTTGAGCATGACCTGGAGAAACCACGGCGGGACCGCAGGGCCGAAGTGGCAGTCGAGACCCACGCCGGCGAACAGGCTGACGGGTTCATGACCTGCATCCAGGACCCGGTCGTTCATGCGGGCCTGCCCCCCCCGGGCGGCCGTGAACAGGAGGTTGGCCGCAGGTTCGTAGATCACTCCGACCGCGGGCGATCCATGGATCATGGCCGCGATGCTGACGGTGAACACAGGCATCCCGTGCGCATAGTTCGTGGTCCCGTCGATCGGGTCCACGACCCACCAGACGGGCTCCGTCCCCGTGGGGGGCTGTCTGGTGGGCCTGCCACCCTCGCCTTCCTCGGCCACAAGACCGTGGTTCGGGAAGTCAGCCCTGATTCTCTGGACGATCGCCCTCTGGCAGGCCCGATCGGCCTCCGTAACCAACTCCGAGCCGTTCTTGACGGAGACTGGAACGAAGGTCATCTGGTCCAGGGCCTGTCTTCCGGCCGACTGGGCTGCATCCACAGCGGCCTCGAGCAGGGCGTTCAATGGGATCGGTTGCGTATCCATATGCGACTGGATATGGTATCCCAGACATGCAGAAAGACCAAGAACCGAATCTCCGGGAGTCCCTGGTGCTGATGTCCGCCCGGCAGCGCCTTGGTGCAGCGTGCTTGGGCGTGGCGATCGTTGTGGGGTTCCTCTCGCTGGGGCTGGCCCAACGCCTGGGGTTCGACTTCGGGACCTGGTTCGGCCCTTGCGGGTTCAAGCAGCGATACGGCCTGCCGTGTCCGACCTGTGGCATGACCACCTCTGTGCTCGCCTTTGCCCGAGGGGATCCGGCCCGGTCCTTCTCGACCCAGCCCTGCGCGGGGCTGATGTGTTCGGCCCTGGCGGGGGGGGCGGTCCTCTTGCTGTGGGTCGCGGCCTGTGGGCGCTGCCCCGGTCCTGTGGCGAGGTTCTGGGCCCGCCTAGGGCTCCTGCACGTGCTGCTCGTCCTGGCGTTGATCGTGGCTGCGGGCTGGATCTGGACGCTGGTGCGGGCGATCCGGGTGTGAGCGAGACTCGTCCTACAGGGGCCTGGCCCACCAACCCGGGTCGCGGAAGTACTCCTTGAGGCGGATCGCGGCGTGCACACCGTCCCCCACGGCCGTGGCCAGTTGCATGGGCGCACCCACGCGGCAGTCGCCGGCCACGAACACGCCGGGGACCTGGGTCCGCAGCGAGGCCTGGTCGCACACCACAAAGCCGGCCTCGGTCACCTCCACAAAGCCCCGTAGGAAGCCCGTGTTCGGCACCGTGCCCACGAAGATGAAGACCCCGTCACAGGACAAGGCCTCTTCCCTGCCGGTCCGGACGTCCTGGATCCGGACAGACTGGACTCGGCCCTGGCCCTCGACGGCAAGGGGCACCGCGTGGGTCCGCAAGACCAGGTTGGATCCATGTTCGCGGGCCTTGGCCAGGAGCTCCTCGACGAGGATCTTGGAGGCCCTGAACTCGCCTCTGCGGTGGACCAAGGTGACCTTTCGACACGCCCTGGCCAGGTGGAGCGTCTCCTCCACCGCCGTGTTTCCCCCACCGATCGCCACGACGTCCTTGCCCCGGAAGAAGGGGGCGTCGCAGGTCCCGCAGTAGCTGACCCCTGCGCCGGCGTTTCGGAACTCCTCCTCGCCGGGTATGCCCAGCTTCCGGTAACTGCTTCCGACCGCCACGATTACGGCCCTGCCCACATGCTCGTCCTTGCCGCAGGCCACGACCAGGGTCCCATCCTCCTGTCGCCTCAGGGCGGTGACCTCGCTGGCGGGCCGGATCTTGGCCCCGAAGGTCTCGACCTGTTTCTGGATCCGCTCGATCAGTCCAGGACCGTCGATC
>JAGOQT010000317.1 GCA_018007255.1 Phycisphaerae bacterium
AAGGGAACTACGAGCCCGCGGGAGCTCGGTCAGCACTATATATCAAGCTACAAGATCAAGAATGTCCTAGATGAGGCGGGGGATACGCTGATTGTCACGTCACTGCAGGATACGCTGCACTCACACGCGGTTGGGGACATAACCAGCCCAAATATCCTCACGGTGCTCACCTGGAACTTGGACCACTACGTTGACGAGCAAGCGTATTGGGACGGCGCGACATTGGTCCTCCCGGCAGGTGCGGAGGCGTGGTCAAGCGAGTACGTGTTCGAGGCTAGCCCCGGCGTACCCTACACGGTCACCATTGAGGACGCTGTCGTGGGCTTCTTAGATGACGATGTGGAGATCATCTGGCGGGATCTGTGCGACGGTCCTGGCAGTGACGACTGCCCTCTGGGCGATGGTTCCCAGACCACCGGTGCCAGTGCGGACATTCTGCCACCTTTGACCGGTATTGACATAGAGAAGTACGTATCGGTGGACTCGGGGGCGAACTGGGAAGATGCGGATGCGGCGCCGGGTCCTTCTGTGGCAGAGGACGGCCCTGTCTGGTTCAAGGTCATCGTGTGCAACACAGGTGAGGTCCCCCTCTCCAATATCGTGGTTGGCGACACCGACTTCACCTTCTCCGGTGTTGCCGAGTCACTGGGTATTGGTGAGTGCGATGAGAGCGACGTGTATGTCGTCCCCGGCGGCGCCCTTCTGGGTGAGCAGTATGACCTGGCCTCCGTCATCGGAACGCCACTGATTGGCGATGATGTGACCGACGAGGACCCGGCATACTACGCCGGCGTGCCGGCCGCTATTGACATCGAGAAGTATGTTTCGGTGGATGGTGGTATCACCTGGGATGATGCGGACAGTGCCCCCGGTCCATCTGCTACGGTTGGCGACGATGTCATGTTCAAGGTCAGGGTGTGCAACACGGGTGAGGTCCCTCTGACCGGTATCCTGGTTTCCGATACCGACTTCACCTTCGCTGGTGTGGCTACCTCATTGGGAGCCGGCGAGTGCGATGAGAGCGACGTGTATGTCGTCCCCGGCGGCGCCGCTCTGGGTGAGCAGTATGACCTGGCCTCTGTCACCGGAACGCCGCCTGTCGGCCCTGCTGTGACCGACGAGGACCCTGCATACTACACCGGCACGCCGCCTCCGCCTGCCATTGACATCGAGAAGTACGTTTCGGTGGACGGTGCTATCACCTGGGATGATGCGGACAGTGCCCCCGGTCCATCTGCCATGGTTGGCCACGATGTGATGTTCAAGGTCGTGGTGTGCAACACGGGTGGATACACTCTGACCGGCATCATGGTTACCGATAGCGACTTCACCTTCACCGGCGTGGCCGGTTCACTGGATCCCGGCGAGTGTGATGAAAGCGACGTGTATGTCGTGCCCGGCGGTGCCGTGCTGGGTGAGCAGTATGACCTGGCCTCTGTCACGGGCACGCCACCCGAGGGTGATGCTGTAACCGACGAAGACCCGGCATACTACTCCGGCATGGAAGAGCCCGACACGTTCTGCAGTGTCACCCAGGGGTTCTGGGGTAATGCGGGCGGCAAGAAGTGCGGCCTGACCACCACGGAACTGCTGAATGCCCTGCTCACCTCGGGCGATGTGGTGGTTGGGGTGTCCGGACGATCGATCACATTCGATTCTGCTGCGGCTGTCATCCAGAGGCTGCCTGCAGGTGGGCCGGCCGCTGCACTGCCTGCCGGACTAGGTGACCGGAACGCCGCCAGTCTGCCCAACAGCATCCTCATGAAGAACAAGCCGGAGATCCGGAACGTGTTGGTGGGCCAAGTGGTGACCCTGACGCTGAACCTGCGCCTGTTCGGTCTGCCCTGCACAGAGGATATGGGCGATCTGGGGCAGTGGGAACTGCCCGCGGTATTCTGCACGCCCGGTGCGGATGTGCCGGTCACGCACACGATCCCTGCTGACCTGGTCGGTATGACGGTCGAGGATCTGCTGGCCCTGGCCAACCATGCGCTGGGCGGCGAGGACGTCAGCCCCTATACGATCGGCGCCATCAACATGGCCGTGAGCGCCATCAACGAGGCCTTCGACGGGTGCAAGCAGATTGTGGCTTGCCCGGTCGTCGTCTACTGAGACAGAAGAAGAGCATCGGACAAAGAGAGTTCAGGGCTGCAGGGCTATCCTGCAGCCCTTTTTCGTTGTTGGGCCGGCCTTGTCCGACGTGAGGGGTCCGTCCCTGTCGGTCCCACCGGGTCTGCATCGGCTCATCGGAGCGGCGGCGCTCAGTGGTCCCTGACGATCGGCCATCGGACGCAGGATGCGTCACCGCGTGTACTGCCTGATCTCCGCGATCTTCTGTTCTCCCGGAGGCAGTGAACTGAGATTGACGTTCAGGCCCTGTATCGTGTAGGTGATCGTGCGCCAGCCCGAACCGACTGAGCCCGTGGACGGGTTCACCGTCCAGGTGCCCCCCACGCCGGGCACGCCCGAGATCTCGATCTTCCACTCCGTGGTGCCGCTGGCATAGAACGTCCAGCTCCCGGATCCGGTGACGGTCACGGGGTAAGCGGGCGGGGTCGTGATGTCCAGGGTCACGTCCGAGGTTTGTTGCAGTGTCCATGACGATCCGGGGTCCGGCCCCAGTGAGATGACCAGGTTCACGGCGGAGCCGACCACAGCGGTTGAGCCGCCGACCGGGTTCTGACTGATGACCCGCCCTGCAGGTACCGTGTCGCTGTACGCCTGGGTGACGGACCCGACCACCAGCAGGGCGTTCGTGAGCAAGGTCTGTGCCGCAGCCTGGGTCTGGCCGGTCACGTTGGGAACCAGGACCACGGCCGGCGCGAGCCCGAAGCCCTCATAGGCGCCCTGATCCACGTTGCCACCCTGTACGCGGGCGTTGCCGTTGAGGTCCACGGTCAGACCCGCAGGCAGCAGGGCTTGGTTGCCCGCGTCGATGCTGGGGGATCCTCCCAGCAGGGTATATCCGTCCTCGTCGAAGATCCACTGGCCCTCGATGCTGAACCCCCCGGGGTTCTTGAACAGGGGGTTCTGATCGATGTTGTTCAGACCGGCATATCCGCCCGTTCCGCCCTCGATGTTGTTGGAGTAGAGGGTGACGATGCCCGGCTCCGTGCACCAGATCTCGTTGCCGCCGTTGCGGACGATGCTGTTCTTGACGGAGATGGTATCTACGAATCCCGGACCCCACACGAAGTTGATGATGGCCCTCTGGTTGGCCGGGGCGCCGTGGCCGGGCCGATTGTCCGCGATGGTGCAGTTGGTGATGTCCAGACTGCCCATGACGTTGAGGATTGCATCGCCGCCCAGGATGTCCGCGCTGCCCGCGGTGTTGCCGATGATCAGACAGTTGGTGATCTCGACGTTGGCGTCCTCGTTGTACAGGCAGCCGCCGAAGACACGGGCCCAGTTGCCGGTGATCTCCGTGTGGATCAGGACAGGGGCAATGCCCTCCAGACAGGCTATGCCTGCTCCGGACTCCGCCTTGTTGCCCCAGATCTTGCAGTCGATGATCCGGAGCGTCGAGGACCTCAGGAACACGCCGCCGCCATAGCCGAAGTCTCCCGACCCGTCTGCATTCCCGGCCGTGATGATCGCACCGTCCAACGTGCCTGCCCCGGCTGCGGAGACCACGTGGTAGCTGTTCTCCGTGATGTTCACGATGCCCCAGAGGTCGTTTCCTGCCAGGTCGCCGCTCAGGACCACGGGGTAGTCATCCACGTTGCGTGCATCCGGGTTGGGTGCACCGTACCCGGCATAGCCGCACAGGACCGTCACATTGTCCGGGATCTCGAAGGACGCCGCGCGGTCGCCGGAAGTGATCCCTGCCCCGTTATCCGGCTCATACGTGCCGTCCGCCACGCGGATCGTGTCCCCGGGCTGTGCAGCTGCGAGCCCGTCCTGGAGGCTGGGGTAGGCCCTCATCCAACTGCTCCCGTCCGGGGTCCAGATGACCAGCGGGGCGTTCTCATCCACGTAGATGGTCTGGCCCGTGCCGCCGACCGTGAAGTTGATCTGGAAGGGGCTCAGGATGTTCGTGCACTTGAACGTCCAACTGCCGGCGGCCAGGGGGCCGAAGTCGCCCACGAAACCCACGGTGGGCATGAGAATCAAGGTGCACATGGCGGGGGGCGGCCCCTGGAACTTCAACTCGATCACCTTGGTGGTGGCGTTGATGGAAAGGTACGGGTCTCCGCCGTAGCCCTGCTCCGCATTGCAGGGGTTCCCATAACTGTGATCCGTGGGCCCCGTGAACGTGATCACGTCCGCGGTGGAGGGGTTCGACGGGGTGATCGACCATTGGGGGGGCGGCACCGCACCTATGCCGGAGATCCAGTCCACGCCCGCCGCATGAACAGACCCGCAGACAAGCACGGCCGCTATGATGGTGATTCCCGTTCTCGCGTTCATGGTAGTCCCCTTTCCTCAGATCACTACCTCACCGTTGCGTCCGGCGTGCCAAGGTCTCGACCCGTGTGTCGTACCCACGCCACGGACGTCTGATAACATCTATTCTGGCATTGAAGGGGGGGCCATGCAAGACAAAAACGCCTGTGACGGCCCATGGCCCATGGGCCCGGCCCGCCGTCGTACCTTTGGGCCCATCCCGAATGGCCGGCGAGCCCCTTGCAGGGGCCGGTTCTAGGGGGTAGTATCCCCATGAAAGGCAGCCCAGATGCACTGCGCACCCGGCCCCTGGCGTAGCAGACTCGATTGAAAGGAGAAGCTATGTTGCGGAGAACAGCGGTCATCCTGGCCATGTCGGCCCTCGCGGCAGGCACACCCAGTTGCGCGGCAACGGAGCAGGCCCCGCCGATCCCCTCTGAGGAGCAGCCCGAGGTCCT
>JAGOQT010000318.1 GCA_018007255.1 Phycisphaerae bacterium
TTGCAGGACCGGTACACCGGCGGCACGGTCCTGCACATCCACCTGGGCGAGGCCGCCCCCGACCCCCAGGCCGTGAAGGCCTTTGTCCGCAAGGTATGCCACAACTACAGGCTCCCGTACTTCACGATCTCTCCCGTGTTCAGCATCTGCCCCGAGCACGGATACCTCAAGGGCCGTGTCGAGGTCTGTCCTCGGTGCGCAAGCAAGACCGAGGTCTACGCCCGCATCGTCGGGTATCTCAGGCCGGTCCATCAGTGGAACGAGGGCAAGCAGGCGGAGTTCGGGCTGCGGCGGCACTACCACATCGGGGCCGTGACATGAGGATCGCCGGTTGCCAACCCCTTTCTCTGTGTGACTACCCGGGCAGGGTGGCGGCCGTGGTGTTCACGCAGGGATGCAACCTCTGCTGCCCGTTCTGCCACAACGGGGGCCTGATCCCTGCTGAGGGCCGTGTCCTGATCCGGCCCGAAGAGGTCCTCGACTCCCTCGCACGGCGGGCCCGGCTCCTGGACGGCGTGGTCCTCAGCGGCGGGGAGCCCACCCTGCAGCCGGACCTGTCCGGGTTCATCCGCCAAGTCCGAGACCTGGGCCTGCTGGTCAAACTGGACACGAACGGCACCCGGCCCGATGTGCTGGAGGCCCTCCTGACCCGGGGGCTTCTGGACTTCGTGGCCATGGACGTGAAGGCCCCCTTTGAGAAGTACCCCGTGCTGACCGGGGCCGCGCCCTGCATCCGGGAGGTGCAGGCCAGCATCGGTCTGATTGCAGGCAGCGGTTTGGAGCACGAGTTTCGCACCACCTTTGTCCGGTCCCTGCTGACGGCTGAGGACCTGGAGGAGATCCGGCGGTCCCTCCCGCCGGGTAGCCGTCACCGGGTCCAGGACTTCGTGGCCCCCCTTGCCTTGGACACCCGCCTTCGCCTGGCCGGTTGAGTGGAGGCCTTGCCGTGAGCATCCGACCCGATACGTGGATCAAGAAGATGGCCCTGGAGCACGGGATGATCCGGCCTTTCGAGGACCGACTGGTCCGGCTTGTGGAGGGCAGACCCGTGATCTCCTTTGGCCTGTCTTCCTACGGCTATGACATCCGGGTCTCCAGCCGATTTCGGATCTTCACGAACGTGTACGGGTCCGTGGTGGACCCCAAGGCCTTTGACGCCAAGGGCCTGGTGGAGATCGAGTCCGACGTGTGCCTGATCCCGCCCAACAGCTTCGCGCTGGCCCTGAGCGTGGAGACCTTCAAGATCCCCAGGGATGTCCTGACCTTGTGTGTGGGCAAGTCGACCTACGCGCGTTGTGGGATCATAGTGAACGTGACCCCTTTTGAGCCGGGCTGGGAGGGCAAGGCGGTCCTGGAGATCTCCAACACCACCCCGCTTCCGGCCAAGGTCTATGCGAACGAGGGCCTGGCTCAGGTCCTGTTCTTTCAGAGCGACAGCCCCTGTGAGGTCAGCTATGCGGACCGCAGCGGCAAGTACCAGAATCAGCGGGACATCGCACTGCCGCAGGTGTAGCCCAGAACCTACCCCAAAACCTCTTTCTACTGCGATCGGCTGCGAAGCCCGGGGTCTGCGTTGTCGGCGAAAAAGGTTCTCGACGTGCCTGCCAGCACGCCTCCGAGCCTTTTCCGCCTCCGGCCTTGCCCCCGAGGCTTCTCGCTCGATCTCATCACGAAACGGGTTTTGGGATGGGTTCTAGAACCAGAAGCGGATGGTCCCTGCGCCCCGGTTGTCCCTGGTGTCGTGGCGGATCACCATGTCCTGAAAGCCCCGCCACGTCGAGTGGCCGTCCAGAAACAGGAGGTTGCCTCCCGCAGGTTTGCGGCCGTTCAGGTGGCCTGCCCTGTGGAACTCCCCGGGGCGGGTCAGGACATTGCTGGGCACGTTGACGAACTCGTCGGTCTTGCCGTCCGTGGTGCTGCCCATGGAGGGAATGGCGTCCGTGCACAGTTCCGTGGATGCGGCGTTGCGTTCGATGATCTTGGTGGGAAACGGCTTCTTGTACGCGGGCATCAGGGCGTTCAGGAAGTCGGCCCCGCCCTGGCGCTTGCCCAGCCAGGCGAAGCCGATGATGCGGCGCCTCCCGCTTGCGCCGCCGTAGTTCCACCAGTTGGCCCACGCATCCTTGTCCTTGATCGAGTGGGTGGCCCCCGGGCAGTAGAAGATGGTCCGCTTGACCCCATTGTCGGTCAGGACATCTGCCGTCTTCCTGGGCACGTCCCACAACCATTCCCCGTCCTTGGCATGCTGGGGGATCAGCCCCTTGTTCTCGTTCCCGTAGATATGCACGGCCAGGCCCAACTGATGCAGATTGCTCATGCACCGGACCCGACGGCCCCTTTCCTTGGCGGAGTTGAGGGCAGGCATGAGGATCCCCATCAAGATCGCAATGATGGCAATGACCACCAGCAGCTCAATGAGCGTGAAGGCCCTGATTCGACCCATGCGAGAGACCTCCTTCTGGTCCGGGCAGGCTCAAGGCCCGTCCGAGACGGCCATTCCGTTCCTACGCGAGTCTGCCCATAGGATGCGCGGACGGGCCTGCCTGTTCCGTGCTATGGGCCGTGTCCCCCGGGTCCTCCATGCGGTCCGACACGCGTGTCTGTGACGGATCCGGGGCCTCCAACCCCAGGCCCGACATAGCCCGATGGTACCCGCTCGATCGCGTTTCGTCAAGTCAGAGCCAGGACTTGCATCTCCTCGAACAGGGGCTGGCAGCGCCGCCGCGGAGGTGTACAATGCGGGCAACCGATCCCTGTGATCCATGAAAGGAGTCGCCCATGCTTGTGCCCGGCAGTATTCGAAAGGTCCTGGCCCTGTTGCGGGGCCGGGTCTCGCCCGTGTTGGCCGGTCTGGCCGTAGGCCTGGGGTTCTGGTTCGGCCTGATGCCTGGGTTCTCAGGGATCCATGCAGTCCTGGTCGTGGCGCTCGGGCTGCTCAACATCCCGATCGGGGGCTTCATCGTGGCGGCCGGTCTGGGTAAGGCAGCCAGCCTCGCGATCGCGCCGGCGCTGTACCATCTGGGTGTGTTCATCCAGGGTCACGTCGGCGCACTGACGGCCCTGCTGAGCAGGGTCCCCATTGTGGCCATCACCGACTTCAACAGGCCCGCCTTGGTCGGCGCGCTGGTGGCCGGGCCTTTGCTGGGTCTGGTCCTGGGGATCGCGGTCGGCCAGGTGGCCCTGACGTTCAGGCGGACCTGGCTGAGGCTGGAGGGCAACTCTGACAAACTGCGGATCTGGCAGGCCAAGGGTTGGGTCCGCGCACTGGACTGGATCATGCTCTCGGGCAGCGCCAAGGACGCCCAGGCTGCCCTGTCAGCCCGGACCGTCTACGTGCGCAAGGGCGGGGTGATCCTGGCCGTGTTGCTGCTGGTCCTCTTTGCGGTGCTCTCCTTCTTCTTCCGCAATCAGGTCGTGCGGGCCAAGGGCGCGGAGATCCTGACCCGGGCCAACGGCGCAACGGTAGACCTGGACCGGGTGGATCTCTCCCTTGCCTCCGGCAAGGTGGCCATCGCGGGTATGGGTTTCACGGACAGCCAGAGACCCTCCCACAACAAGTTCCAGGTTGCAGAGGTCTACTCCAAGGCGGACCTGTACCAACTCTCCCTGGGCCGGCTCGTACTCGACCAGGTCCGGGTCTCCGACATCGGTTTGGATCGACCCAGGACCACCCCGGGCCAGGTCCTGCCCCAGACCCCGGAGGACCCCAACGACAAGTGGACCTGGCCGGACGTGAACATGACCCCGGAGAACATCGTCAAGTACATCCAAGATGCCAACCAGATCAGGGCGTGGATTGCGAAGATTCGGCCCTTCCTGCCCTCCGGGAAGAGGCCCGCGTCTGCACAGGCCCCGCACAAGT
Organism: Phycisphaerae bacterium; assembly: GCA_018007255.1. GTDB lineage: Bacteria > Planctomycetota > Phycisphaerae > Sedimentisphaerales > Anaerobacaceae > DTPU01. The sequence goes on from JAGOQT010000318.1 coordinate 3,863, forward strand.
ATCTCGAGTACCTGGCTGCCACCACCCCCAATCAGGTCTATCGTATGCTGGCCAAGAGTGTGGTCCTGGACAAGGTCCGCCTGTCGGACAGCCTGTTCGGCACCACCCGGGTGACCCTGAGCAATCTCAACGATGCGCCCGTGTCCACGGGGCTGCCCATCGACCTGGCCCTGGACTCCGAGCAGGGACCCAAGGTCCATCTGACCATGCACTTCGACTCGCCCGAGACGGCCGGCAGGGTCACCGGGGCCTTCGAGGGCCTGGACCTGGGCAAGCTGCAATCCGGCCTCAGCAAGTCCAATGCCGTTTCGTTTCAAGGCGGCAAGGCGGCGGGCCGGTTCGAGGGTCGGCTGACCCAGCAGGGCATCGACCTGACGATCGCGGCCCAACTCAGCGACCTCCAGGCCGCTGCGGACCAGGGGCTGTTGGGCCTGGACGCCCAGACCACGAAGGAGGTCTTCAACACCCTCAAGGACCTGGACGTCAAGCTCCAGATCGCAGGCCCCCTGGCCCATCCCAGGATCGCCTTCGACACCAAGGGCCTGCAGACCGCGCTGCGAGACAAGCTCGTGCAGGCAGGCAAACAGAGGGCTGCGGACGAGCTCAACAAGCAGATCGACAGGCAGCTTGGTGACAAGCTCCCCGGGCAGCTCAAAGACGTGATCAAGCCCGGGCTCCAGCAAGGCCTCAAGGGGATCTTGGGTGGGGCCAGGGAACCCAATACGAAGTAGAACGCAGGAGTCAGGAGTCAGGAGTCAGAAGTAAGAAGCAAGTTTGAAGTTTCAAGTGTTAAGTAACTGAAAGATTGACTGCCGACTGCCTCACTTAGAACCTAAAACCTAAAAGGCCAAGTGTCAGCAACCCAAGGTCACTAAAGTGTCAGGAACCGGAGGTCATTACAATGGTGAAGAAAGCCTCCGGAGAATAACGACATGAGACAAAAACAGACCCGCAGAGCCGGCG
>JAGOQT010000319.1 GCA_018007255.1 Phycisphaerae bacterium
CCACCCACGTGGCCGTAGGGTAGCCTGAATCCGTGCCTGGGGCAATGAGCAGGTCAGACAGACAGGGGAGATCAAGAGAGAGGCCAGATCGCACCCCGTGTGCAGAGCCGGCCGACAAGGCCGGCGCCGAGGGCGACGAGGAGGACCGCGCCGGGGGCGGGCACTGCGACGAACTGGTCGTCGTAGAACGTTTTGAAGGCGTAGTCGTATGCAGGCCAGACTGCGTAGCCCGTACCCGCGTATGCAGAGCCGCGGGGGTATGGATTTGCGGTACTCCCGTTGACGCCCAGTTCGTTGCGGACCGACGTGAAGACCAAGAACATCGTGTGGTCTGGAATCACGGGCATAGGGCCCCAGTACACGTCGCACCAACTGCCCGGCGAGCCCTGCGCACTGCCGCTGGCGAGCAGGGAGCCCCCTTCATCGGGCAGATCGTCCCACAGCGAGATGGTCACGGTATCCGCTGCGTAGGTTGATGGCTCCAGGAACAGGCCCGCACCTGCGATGTTGCCGTGGGCCTGCTGAAACGACTGCGCCAGGTCACCCTGGACAAAGCGGGCTATGGCAGCCGTGGCGATCGGCTGACTCTGATCGATCGAGATGGCCCCGACAGCCGTGCCTGCTGCGGCCATCACCGCCAGAAGCGCCATTGCGTGCCTTTTCATACACATCCCCCTGGGCAGCTGCAGGTCTTCACCCCGTGCCCTATGGTCATCCGCCTCCCGGATGGGCCGCCCACGCGAGGGGTGGGAGCGACCACCAGGGCCAGCACACTAGCAGTTATAAGGCGTTCTGTCAACCCGCGGCAGGGTCGAACATCGGCGAGGGGCGAACGTATAGCCGCCTAGATGCACCGTTCCAGGGTGCAATCCTCGGCAAAGGACTTGACAGGGGCATGCCCCTGCCGTATCCTGGGGGAGACTGGGAGGTGGTCTCCCGGAGAGAATCGATCATTGCCGCCACACACGATGCAGGAAGGAGATACTCTGGTGCGAGATCCTTACACATACGGAATGGACACGCCTGCGTGCAGGAACTTCCCTACAGACTGGTACTTCTTCTAGCGATCTGAGGTCAGGTATGGTTCAGACGAGACACATAGGCACAAGCCCACTTCATCCATCCCCCCCGTTTCGAAGTCCCCATGCATGCCGATGCCAGGCCCGTGGTCTGCTTGCACCAGGCATCACAGGGCATTGCGGCCTCCCGGCATACGCGTTCTCGGACGACGTCTCGCCGCCGAGTGCAGGCCCATCCCTAGGTCTCCCGTAGGGGACGATCCGCAGTAGCCGCCTGCAGCTTCCCTCTTGGGGTTACAGTCGGTGGTCCAGCGGCCCGACCTGCCACTGGACGACCCGCTTGGCCCCGGGTCCTGCACAGGGCGCCTATCGGGCCCGGTCGACCTTCCCCCTTGCGCACGCGTGGGTGGAAACGAAGGCCGGATCCACGATGAAACAGACACCCTAGCTTCGACTTGGAGATTCGTGTCATGAAGCCAAAGGACATCCACAAGGCCGTAAACGAGGCGATCCAGAAGCGTCCCCCCAGCAACCGCGACTACTACCACTTCTGCTGGTGGCAGGAGGGATTGCGGTGTATGCCCTGTCTTCATACAGACAAGACGCACCCCATCCTCCTCCTGGCCCCCGTGGACGTGTTGGAGAAGGGCCTGACCCCATTCCAGGTGAAGCTGATCGAAGAGAGGCTCCAAAAGACCGCGCAGTCCAGGGGGGCGGTGCAGGAGGCAAGCTGACTGAAACGCGTCTGAAGGCCTGTGCCCGCCAGCCTGAGGCGCACCGCCTCGGGAGGACGGGACGAACCAGAGAGGTCCGCATGAAAAGGAGTCACGGGGAGACAGATGGCTCGGACGCCAGTTGGAGGAACGGGCTCCTGAAGGAGGCCCTGTCGGGCCGGTACGGAACCGGGCGAGGAAGACCCTCCAACAAGGGCCGGACGGGGTCCTGCAATCCTGCGAAGGCCCAGCGGCCCAGCAGAGAGGGCCTGCACACGCCCAGGGTCACATGACCCGCCTTGAGGGGGCCCAGTGATGAGGGGTCTGCGCACGCCCTATCGGCAGGGCTCGGTGGGGCGTCGCGCAGGCCCTGTGTCCTGAACTGCAGCGAACAGGGCCTGGACATTGGCTGGAGGGGTATCCGGGAGGATGGCCTCGTGACTGGGGGAGACGATCAGGCCCGTGGGGAAGATCTCCTTCAACTCCCTGACCTGGGCCCGCACCTGGTCGGGCGTCCCGTTGACCATGAGGTTCTGGGCGTCCACACCGCCACAGAAGGACATGCGGTCCCCGAAGTCCCGCTTCAAGGCCCGCGGCTCCATGCCTGCGGCCAGGGCCTGGATCGGATGGATGGCATCCACGCCGATCTCGATGAGGTCCGGGATGATTGCGCGGACCGAGCCACAGGAGTGGTGGATGACCTTGACCCCATAGCTCCTGGCCTGATCCACGAGCTGCCGCGTGCCCGGAAAGGCGAATCGCCGGATCATGGCCGGCGAGAGCATCAGGCCTGTCTGACACCCGAAGTCGTTGCCGATCAGCACCGCGTGGAGCCGGCCTCGGGTGGCCTCGTAGAAGATCTCGTTGGCGGTCAGATAGAAGGCCACGATCCGGTCGATCACGGCCTGCACCACGTCCGGGGCCTGGATCATCTGAAGGAAGGCATTCTCCATGCCGAAGGCCGCGCAGGCGTCCTGAAAATGGGCGGACCAGATCACGCCCAGAACGGCCCGGCCGGCGGGCGCGGCCGCGACGACCTGCCGGCACTCCTCCGGGTCGATGTAGCGGCTGGGATCAGGCCAGTCGAAGTCCTCCACACGGCCCGGGTCGGTGACGTCCTCGAAGAACCCCGGTGCATTCAAGGTCCTGTACTCCCGCTTGACCTTGCCCTTCTTGGCAAAGTCGAACGCGGCGTAGATCGCGTCCGCGGTCGGCGAGTGATAGGGCAACTCGACGGGCACGATGTCATCGTCCAGCACCTCGATGATCCCCCGGGTGTCCTTCACCGAGAAGTACCGAAACAGGCCCTCCAGGGCAGCCGGGTCCGGCAGGCCCAGCCAGGTGCAGGGGCGGTCCACGGGCTCTCGCTGAATCGTCGCGTAGAATCGTTCGACCGGGTCCATGGTGATCAGAGACTAGCCGGGGCCCCTTGATCTTGTCAAGGCCGGCAGTACAATCGCGTCGTGATGTGGAACCCTGTGGACGCCGATGCCTCCCGTACCCGTGCCCCGAGGGAGATCTCCCCTGCCTGTCTTCGCCGGGCCCTGGTCGCCCTGGCCCTGGCCGCTCCCGGCCTGACGGCCGGGGCCCAGACCCAGGTCGCCGCCCCTTCTCACTGGTCCGTCCCCTACAACGTCGTGTGGACGACCCAGAGTCGAGACGTGTCCGAATCCATGCCCTGCGGGGGCGGTGACGTGGGACTCAATGTCTGGGTGCAGAACGGCAGTCTGCTGATCTACCTGTCCCGGAGCGGCACCTTTGACGAGCTCAGCGGCATGCCCAAGCTCGGCCGGCTCCGTATGACCCTGTCGCCCAATCCCTTTGCCGGCGGCGGCACGTTCCGACAGGAACTGAAGCTGCGGGAGGGACACGTGGAGGTCCTCGGCGAGCGGGCCGGCCTCCAGGCGCAGATCGAGGTCTGGGTGGACGTGTTCCGTCCGGTCGTGCATGTCGACGTCCAGACCAGCTCGCCCACCCGCGTCACCGCCTCCTACGAGAGCTGGCGCCTGGCCGATCGCACGCTGTCCGACCCGGAGCTCGACGTGTGCCGATCGTGGCGAGGGGCCCCTGCCAAGGCAGTCGCCCGAGCGGACCAGGTCGGCTTCTGGGGCGGCGGCGTCCGCTTCGTGCACCGCAACGAGGGCTTCACCTGCTTCGATCTGCTCGTCCAACAGCAGGGCCTGGAGGGTATTCGGGACCGGCTCTGGAACCCGCTCCAGGACCTGGCCTTCGGCGGCTTGTTCTGGGGCGAGGACATGGTGCCCGTGGGCACGCGGGACGGACAGTACGCCAGCACCCCCTTTCGCGCGTGGTGGCTGGAGAGCAGGGCCCCTGGGACGAGGCACGAGTTGTCGGCCGTCCTGCACGTCGCGCACGCGAAGACCATCGACGAGTGGGACGCCGGCCTGCAGGCGATCCGACGGGATGCGGAGGCCAACCGCGCCGCGGCCCGAAGGAACACCCAGGAGTGGTGGCGGGGGTTCTGGGAGCGAAGCTACATCCTGGTCCATCCGGACCGGCCTGACCCCGCGTCCGGCCCGTGGCAGGTCGGGCGGAACTACCAGGTCTTCCGGTATCAGCTCGGGTGCAACGCCCGCGGCGCCTACCCGACCAAGTTCAACGGCGGGCTCTTCACCTTCGACCCGGAGTACGTAGACCCGCGCAGGACGTACAGCCCCGACTTCCGCCGCTGGGGCGGCGGCTCCCTCACCGCCCAGAACCAGAGGCTGCTCGCCTGGCCCCTGCTCAAGAGCGGCGACTTCGACCTCATGAAGCCCCAGCTCGACTTCTACCTCCGGGCCCTCGGCAACGCCGAGGCGCGTGCGCGGGTCTACTGGGGCGTCCAGGGCGCGTGCTTCGCAGAGCAGATCGAACACTTCGGCCTGCCGGTCGGGTACGAGTACGGCTGGAACCGCGGGCCCGCGATCGAACCGGGCGTGGAGGACAATGCCTGGGTCAATTACCAGTGGGACACGGTCTTCGAGTTCTGCGAGGTGATCCTGGACCTGCGGACCTACAGCGGCCGCGACATCCGGGAGTACCTGCCGCTCATCGAGAGCTGCCTGACGCTCTACAACGAGTTCTACCCGC
>JAGOQT010000320.1 GCA_018007255.1 Phycisphaerae bacterium
GCCAGGCGGAGTGCTCGAAGATCCGCTGCCGGAGCAGGGCCGCTGCCCGCACCAGGTATCCGGCCCGCTCGCCCGCGGGCCGATCCCGCCAGGCCGAAAAGGCCTTGTCCGCAGCGGCGATCGCACGGTCCACCTCTCTCCGTCCGGCCTGGGACACATGGCCTACCACCTCGTCCGGGTCGGCCGGGTTGACCGACGGGACGGTCTTCTCGGTGGACACCTCTTTGCCCCCGATGAACAGGGGGTAGGTCCTGCCCAGGTCCTTCCGGACCTTGGCGAGGGCCTTGGGAAAGGCCTCCCGGACCCGGGCGTCGTCCAGCCCGGGGAAGACCGGCTCGTTTCTGAATGGGGCCAGATCCAGGGTCTGGCCCGTGCGTGGCTGCGAACTCCTCATCTCGACTGTCCTTTCTCTGCTGTGGGCCGTGCGGCGCAACTCGACTCGATCAACCATTGGACAACTCCCGACTCCGCGAACAGGCCTGTTTCATACCCGCCCCAATCACCGGCCCAAGCCTGCCCTCTGTGAAGACCTGGAACGCCGCCTCCGTGGTGCCGCCCTTGGTGGCCACCTTCTTCCAGAGGTCCGAGGGACTCTGGCCCTCGCGGTCCGCCTGTTCGGCCATCAGGGCCGCACCCTTGGCCGTCTGCAGGACCATGGCCGTGGCCAGGTCCTGCGGCAGACCCATGTCCACGCCCGCCTTGATCATCTCCTCCATGACCAGGAAGAAGTAGGCCGGGCCGCTTCCGCTGACCGCGGTGACCACGTCGATCAGGTCCTCGTCCTCCACGACAATGGACTTGCCCACGCACAGGAAGATCAGGCGGGCCTTCTCCATCTTGGGCATGGCCTTGGGATTTGCGTACAGGGCACTGGCCCCCTCATCGATCAGGGCCGGCATGTTGGGCATCACGCGCACGATGGCCACGTCCCCCAGGTGCTGGGCGATGTTGGCGACCTTCTTGCCCGCCACGATCGAGATGATCAAGGTGTCCCGATTCACGTGGTCCTGGATGCCGGTCAGGGCCTCCTGCAGGTTCTGCGGCTTGACGCTGAGGACCAGGACGTCGGCCCTTTGCGCGACCTCCTGGTTGGATTGGGCAGGGACCACGCCGTACCGCTGGGCCATCTCCTGCAGACGCTCCGGCCGTACGTCGCTGATGTAGATGTTGCCCGGCCTGTACACGTGGGCCAGGATGACCCCCCGGATCATGGCCTCCGCCATATTGCCTGCGCCGATGAAACCGATCGTATCCATGCAAGACTCCCCAAGAACTGTCTGGGACCGTCAATCGAGCGTCCACAGCGTCACCGTGGTCTGGTCCCGGACAAAGATCCTCTTGCCCGCAAGGATCGGGTGGGCCCAGGTCTCGGTCTGGCCGAACTGGATCCGGGCCAGCTCCGCGTACTCCTTGTCGTTGGGTTTGAAGGCGACCAGCTCCGAGTTGCCTGTCAGGGCCACCAGGCACGGACCTGCATCCACGAGGGCCGCGGTCTGGCCCCGTCTGGCCGAGTCGGCCCACAAGGTCTCGCCGGTCTTCGCGCTGGCGCAGTAGAGGGTGTTGCCGTACCCGTACAGCAGGCCGTCCTTGAGCACCGGCGTGGTGAACCGTGCGCCCAACTCCGCGTTGGCCCACAGAGAGACGGCGGCAGAGGCATCCCCCTGCTTCTCGATCCTGTAGGCCATCAGGCCCTTGCCCTCCACGATGCAGATCACCGTGTCCCCATCCACGACCGGTGTGATGTTGTTCACGTTCTTGAGCTCAAAGGGGACCTGCCACAGCAGCTTGCCGTCCGAGAGGGACAGGCCCACCAGGGCCTTGGCCGTGAAGGTCACGATCTGTTTGGCGCCCTGGACCGTCATCGCCACGGGCGACGAGTTGGCCGGGGCATCGCCCTCCCACTTCCACTTGGACCGGCCGGAGGCCAGGTCCAAGGCCAGGATCGCGCCCTTGCCCTTGCCTCCCACGTGAACCACACAGAGACCGTCCCCTGCGAAAGGAGACATCGAGGAGTCGAACCGGTAGTCGACACCCCCGTAGTCCTCGACCGACTTCTTGCGCCAGAGGACCTTGCCCGTGGCCGCGTCCAGGCAGGAGAGGATCCCCCCCACGCCCATCGAGCAGACCTTGCCGTCCGCCACGGCCCGAGAGCCCCGGGGTCCGGGGTGGCGGGCAGCCGGTCCTGTGACGACGAAGTCCGCCGGATAGCGGTCTTCCCAAAGGACCTTGCCCGCGGCTGCATCCAGGCACAGCACGACCTCGTTGGCGTCTTGGCGGCCAAAGGCATACAGCCTGTCCCCCACCAGGGCCGGAGTGGCATCCCCTGCCCCCACAATGACCCGCCACCTCTGCGTGAGCTGCTGGGGCCAGGTCTGCGGGGCGGCGAATCCGCTGACCTTCCCGTCCCGGTTGGTTCCCCTCCACTGGGGCCAGTCCTGGGCCGCGACCCGCCCTGCGCAGATCAGAACCACCCCTCCTGCAACCATCCAGACCCATCGACTTGCACTGCTCATGTCCGTTCTCCTGAGGCATGGCTGGCCTCTGCAGAATCCGCACCCAACCCTGTGCCCGGCCAGGGACACCCCCCCCGGTCCGCCGTCGAACTGTAGAGGTCACCGGTTGACCTGTCAACCATGAAGACATCCGCCCGTCGCGTGTCCAGACCGGCGGCGGTCTTGGGCATCCTCCTGTCGAGGCCCCTGTCCCCGGCTACTCCAGGGCCAGCAACGTCACCGCATCCTGGTCCCGCACGAAGATCCGCTTGCCCGCCACCACCGGAGTGGCATAGGTCTGCTTCTCCGCAATGGGGATGCTGGCGACCTCCGAGTAGGCCTTGCCGTTGGGCTGGAACACCGTCAGTTGCGATTTCTGAGGCAGGACCATGAGCACCGAGCCCGCATCGACGATGGCCCCGAAGTTGCCGCGGCTGGTCGTGTCGGTCCACGCAGTCTGGCCCGTCTTGGCGTTGATGCAGAAGAGCATGCCCCTTCCGGACAGGCCGTACAGGAACCCGTCCTTGAGCACAGGCGTGTTGAACTGGGGGGCGAGATCCGGGTTGCTCCAGAGGTCCGTGGCCTTGAAGGCGTCGCCCTGCTTCTCGATCCGGACGGCCTTGGTGCCCCGGCCCTCGCCCGTGAAGATCACGGTCTGCCCGTCCACGATCGGGGTGGCGGCGTTGTAGGCCCTCCCCGTGGCCGCGAACGGGATCTGCCACAAGAGCTTCCCATCGGCCAGGGACACACCCACGACGAGCTTGTCGGTGAGGGCCACGACCTGCCGGGTGCCTTCCACGGTCATCACGACCGGTGACGCATAGGCGGCCCCGTCGTCGGTCCACTTCCACTTGGCCTCGCCGGTCGCCAGGGAGTAGGCCACGATCCCGCCGTTGCCCGGCCCGCCCACCTGCACAACGCACATCCCGTCCACAAGGATCGGCGAAGACGAGGTGTGGAAGCGGGGCCATGAGCCGGGGAAGTCGTCCTTGCGCCACAGGAGCTTGCCGGTGGCTGCATCCACGCAGGACACGACCCCCGTCACGCCGAGCGTGCAGACCTTGCCCTCGGCCACGGCCGGAGAGCTTCGCGGTCCGGAGTGCACGGAGGCATCCGGCCCGGAGATGGCCGGGGCAGGGTAGGCGTTCCGCCAGATCTCCTTGCCGTCCACTGCGTTCAGACACAAGATGACCTCATCGGTGTCCTGCCGTGCGAACACGTAGAGCCGGTCCCCAACCAGGGCGGGTGTGGCATTGCCCGGACCGACAGTCACCTTCCACTTCTGGGCCAGGGTGTCGGGCCATGTCTGGGGCGCGACAAACCCGGCCACCTTGCCGTCCCGGTTAGGCCCCCGCCACTGAGGCCAGTCCTGGGCCAGGACGCCGCTCGCACACACCAGAACCAAACAACCCGCAGCCGTCATGATCGCTCGATTTCTGTTCTGCATGGTCTATCCCCTTTCGTTCTTATGACATCCCGCGCCCGGCCGCGCCTGCGGCCGCACAGCGAGGGTCACAGAGCCGCCACACGGATCGGACCGCTCCACAGCCCTTGCCTCTGTCCTGCCTCGGCCGTCCGAAGCCTCGCGGCTAGTCCCGGCCCGGGACGGCGACCACGTCCTCTTGCGGGGCCTTGACCGTGCCCTTCTCAAAGTCCTCTGCGGCCGGCGTCAGTCTCAGGTTGTACCACGGGCTGCCCTGGTTCGCCGCCACATCCTCCCATTTGACCATTTGGCCCGTATAGGTGCTGATCCGCCCCATGATCGCCGTCATGGTCGCCTCGGCCACGGCCCGGGCGTCATTGAGGGGCTTGCCTTCCCGGATGCTGCGGACCAACTCCCGGTGCTCGATCACGTAGGGATTGCCGTCTTCGAAGGCCGGCACGTCCACAGACTTGCCCTGCGGCTTGCCGTCGCCCCAGAGGCTGCCCTCCGTGCCGACGAAGTGCTCGCTGACCCGACCGTAGGTCCCGTTGACCTGCCTGCACATGCTGTGCACGATCACGTCCTCGCCGTAGTCATAGTCGATGCTGAAGAAGTCGAACTGGTTGCCCGTCTTGCGCCGGGCCCGGCCGCCGAAGCCCAAGGCCACGCGCGGCAGCCTGCCGATGAACCAGTTGGCCACGTCGAGGTTGTGGACGTGCTGCTCGACGATGTGGTCCCCGGACATCTCCGTGAAGCTGACCCAGTTGCGGACCATGTAGTCCGCGTCGTTCTCGCCGGCCTCACGGTCGTGCTTCCACAAGGCCCCGCCGCACCACCAGATCC
>JAGOQT010000321.1 GCA_018007255.1 Phycisphaerae bacterium
CAGTACAAGGTCGTGACCTTCGTCCCTGTGGGCGACCTCAACCAGGTGGCGGAGGCCCTGTACCGGGCCGGCGCAGGGGCCATTGGGAACTACTCGCACTGCGGGTTCCAGGTCGCGGGCACAGGGACCTTCCTGCCCCTGGAAGGGGCCCATCCGGCCATCGGCAAGAGGGGACGCCTGGAGGCCGTGCAGGAGATCCGGATGGAGACCGTGGTCCGCGCGGACAGGGTGGCCGCCGTGATCGCCGCCCTGAGACAGGCCCATCCCTATGAGACCCCGGCCTTCGATGTGTTCCGACACTGCGATCTGGAGAAGAGGACCGGACTCGGACGAATGGGCCGACTGGCGCGGCCGGCCCGTGTGCCTCGGCTGCTGAACCGGATCAGGAAGGTCACGGGCGCGAGGGCCGCAGGCCTGATCGGCCGGCAGGACCGGCTGGTCAAGAGGGCGGCCGTCTGTGCAGGGGCGTGCGGGAAGATCCTGCAGCGGGTCATGGACGCCGGATGCGACCTGTACCTGACCGGAGAACTCAGACACCATGAGGCCCTGGCTGCCCAGGAGGCAGGCCTGACCTGCATCTGCCTGTCCCATACCGTGTCCGAGCGATTTGCCCTGGGCAGACTGGTGCAGGAGTTGAAAAACGAGCTGCCCGGCGTCACAATACGCAGGAGTGCCAAGGACGCAGACCCCTTTGAGTGGACGCGGATATGAGTGACGAGTCTGAACACGTGCCGCAGGACGGGCCCGGGCCGGCCTCGTCCGATCCCGGCCCCGCAGCCGAGGCCCTCCAGGCCGAGGCAGTCCCCGTCCCGGACGAGGGAGACCAGGCGGAGCCCGAGCAGGAGGCGGGCGATTCTCCAGCCCCGGAGGCCACGGTTGAATCCGTGGTGGAGGCCATCCTGTTCGCCAGCGACGAGCCCGTCCCCGCCCAGCGACTGGCCGGGCTCGTAGAGGTCACGGCCAAGCAGATCCAGGAGGCCGTGCACGGGCTCAACCAGAAGTACAGGGCCCACGGCCATGCCTTCCAGATCGAGCGGATCGCAGGCGGCCTGCAGATCCTCACCCTGCCGCAGTACGATGGTTACCTCCGGAAGCTCGTGCGGGTCAGGGAAGACCACAAGCTCAGTCCGGCCGCCCTGGAGACCCTGGCCATCGTGGCCTACAAGCAGCCGGCGATCCGGGCCGACATCGAGGCCATCCGGGGCGTGGCCTGCGGCGAGGTGCTGCGGAGCCTCATGGTCAAGGGCCTCGTCAAGATCGTAGGCCGTGCGGAGGTCATCGGCAGGCCGATGCAGTACGGGACCACCCGCAGGTTCCTCGAGGTCTTCGGCCTGAATACCCTGAAGGACCTGCCCAGCATCCAGGAACTCAAACGGCCTGCGGATAGGCCCGCGCAGAGCCCGGACTGGGACAAGGGGTCCCTCATGCAGGAGACCGACCTGTCCCCGCCCTCCTGATCTCCATCGCCATGCGGAGCGGAGCGGGCCCTGCCCGGCGACAGGGCCCGCGCAGGACGCGTCTGCGTGGAAGGCCGGTCGGCCGGGTGCAGGGGCCATGTTCGCGAGGTGATCGTGCTGGAGTACCTCACAGACAGGGAGATCTACGAACGCGTGATCTGCACGGAGGTCCCCCGCGTCAGGCGGTTCCTGTGGCTGGCCACCGCAGACCTCAAGGACCTGTACGGGGACAAGGGCCGCCGCATGGTCCCCTTTCTGGAGGTCCTCTCCGACCTGGCCGCACGGAGGGTGGAGCTCCGCCTGCTCCATGCCAAGGAGCCCGGACCTGCGTTCCAGCGGGACTTCGACCGGTATGGTCCTCTCCTGACCGGGCTGGAGATGATGCACTGCCCCCGCGTCCACCTCAAGTGCGCGATCCTCGACGGGCAGATCGCCTACAGCGGCAGCGCGAACCTCACGGGGGCCGGCGTCGGGGCCAAGAACCGAGACCGGCGCAACTTCGAGGCCGGCCTGCTCACCGACGAGCCCCGGATCGTGGCCAGGATCAGCGAGCACTTCGACGGCATCTGGAGGGGGGCCAACTGCCCCGCCTGCCAGAGAAAGGAATACTGCTGCCAGCATCAGGAGATCCTCCCCTGAGCAGCCGGCACACGGGAGCCGCGAGAAGGTGGACGCCTATCTGGACATCGAGACCACGGGGCTCAGCCGTTCCTACGCAGCGATGACCGTGGTGGGTGTGGCCCTCGCGGACCCGGTCCCCTCCCAGGTCTTCCAGCTGGTCGGCGACGAGATCACCGTCTCCAGCCTGCTGAGCGTACTCCGCCCGGCCGGATGCCTGTACACCTACAACGGCTCCCGCTTCGACCTGCCCTTCATCCGGGCCCAGCTCGGTCTGGACCTGACTCGGCACTTCAGGCATGTGGACCTGATGTTCGCGTGCTGGAGAAACGACCTCAAGGGAGGGCTCAAGGCGGTTGAGAGGCGACTGGGCATCGCCCGGCAACTGCCCAACGTGGACGGCTTCATGGCCGTGCAGCTCTGGTGGGAGTACGTGAACACCGGCGATCTGGAGGCGCTGGACACCCTCCTGGCCTACAACCGGGAAGACGTGCTGAACCTGCACATCCTGCGCCAACGGCTCTGCGTCCCGTGACCCTGGTCCCCCCTCATCTGCCCCGCCATTCTCCGAGCATCCTCTTGAGCCGACGCAGGATACCGTCCCGCGCCAAGTCCACCGGAGCCGTCGCAGCGGCGCGCAGCTTCTCCAGCGATCCGGCATTCTCCTTGGCACGGGCATCCGCCAGGTCCGAGAGCACATGGGGGATCTCCTCCCTGAGCGACAGCAGGTGGGCGAAGGCAGGCCGGTCGAACTCCAGCAGCTCGCAGTCCGTGACGGCCGTCATGGTCGCGCTCCGAGGCAGGCCGGTCAGGAGGCTCATCTCGCCGAACAGCGCGCCCGGCCCCAACGCGAACTCGATGGGGCCGGCCGTGTCCGTGTTCGTGATGGTGCCCTTCACAGTCCCCCGGACCAGGACATAGAACGACTCTCCCTGCTCGTGTTGCCGCATGAGGGTCTCGCCGCGGGTGAAACGCGTGCGCCGGACGGCCCGGGCAAGGGCCCCGAGCTCCTCGCGGCTGAGCATGCACTCCCCGTGGGGATCCGCCATGAGCTTGCGCCCGAAGTCGCTGCGGACTAGATCCGCCACGTTCCGCTCGATCTCCGACGCAAGCGGCTTCTCGAACCGCTGGGCGTGGACCGCCTGCATGAAGTTGTCGAGCATGCGCCCGCTCATGGGAAACGGGATCTCGATCCCGCGGCGGTTGAACTGGTACCAGATCATCCGCATCACATCCCCCTCGATGGGCGTGCGGCGCTCGTACTGCCTGGACCAGAACCGAAGCACGTAGTCGATGCAGAAATCCTTGAATCCAGTCACATAGGCGTCGGGTTCCGGACGATTCTCCACCTCGGGGACGCTGCGCGCGGCCTCCACGAGGGCGGCGATCACGTCGCCCGGCGGGTCTCCGTAGCTCGCGGACACGGGGACCTCGTGCCTGCGCAGGCTCGTGGGGGACGAAAAGTTGCGGATCATCGCATCGGCGAGCTTGCTGTTGGGGACAAGGACCACGTGCCCTCCGGCCGTGCGGAGACGGGTCTCCCGCCAGTTCACCAGGGTGACCTGCCCGACCGTCCCGTCCACCTCGACCCAGTCCCCCACCGACATGGACCGGCTCGCGTGAAGGGACATGCCCGCCAGCAGATTGCCCAGCACCCCCTGCATGGCAAAACCGATCACGCCGGTCACGATCGCCGTGGAGGTGAGCAGGACGCCGATCTCCTTGCCCAGGTGATACCGGATCAGCAGAAAGGCCACGCCCAGCATGACCGCCAGGCGGAGCAGGCCGCGGGTCAGCCGGCTCAGCGGACACGTCCGCCCGATCTGGGCGAAGCCCTCCACCAACAGGCCCTCGGCCAGCCTGACCAGGGCATAGACGGCCCAGAAGAACAGCCACGCCTGGTGGTATCGCAGCCAACCCTCCATCGCGGCCGTGCGGCCCATCCAGGCGATCAGCAGCCAGGAGAGGACCAGGACCCCCACGGCGAACCCGAGGGTGCTCAACACTGCGCCGGCGAACTGCCGTCCGGATCGCCGCACGGGCTCGATCCCCTCGGAGGGGCCGTACCGCCGACGGAGCGGAGCCGTCAGCAGGTAGGCCGCGAGCAGGACCGCTGCGGCCGACGCCAGGTTCAAGATGTAGGGGACTGCGATTTCCAGCCATGTCGGCATGGGAGAACCTCTCGTTCACAAACCGTGGGCGGGGGAGCATGCCCCCTGGCCGCCGATCGTCAAGCCCTGCCCCGCCCGCGCGAGCATCCCGCCCGGCGCGAGCTTCTTCACCTGCCGCTCCAGCGCACGCAGGGTCTGGTCGTCCGCGCCGGGGGCGTGGTGCCCCAGGAGCACCTTGGGGATGGCCGCCGCCCGGGCGATCTCCAGGCCGTCCTCCCAGCACGTGTGTCCCCAGCCCGCAAAGGCATCCTGGTCGGCCCTGCCAAAGTGCGCGTCGATGATCAGCCAGTCCGCGGGCCCGCCCTCGCGGCAGACCGCCATGAACGCGGTCTCTTCCGCGTGGGTCCGCTTGCGCCACTCCAGATCGGTGGCGAACACGAGCGACGCGCCGCAGCCCTCGTCGTCGATCCGATAGGCCATGCACCCGCCCGGATGGGGTACGGGGCACCCCCGTACCCGCAGACCCCCGACGCGGATCCCCCCGGCCGGGAACTCGTCGAACG
>JAGOQT010000322.1 GCA_018007255.1 Phycisphaerae bacterium
CCCCCTCCCACCCAGTCGTCCGTGCCCTCGATGTAGACGTCCTTGAAGTAGGATCGCCTGGCCAGGAGGAACATCGTGTCCAGCCGGCTGAGTAGGGCGACATTCTCGTACACGTGCTTGTCGCCCGCTGCCTGGAGGGCCACGGCCTGGGTGATGACGTCCGACCGCTTGGCCAGGTTCTTTCGCGGATCGCCGGGATACTCGTAATCGACGTTGCAGTAGTTCAGGAGGGTCAGGTTCCGGGCCGTGAATCCGGTCGCACGCACGTCGAGGATGTAGCCGTTGTCGTCCGCGCCCTGCATGAGGCCGCGGTTGTCGGCCAGTACGACCGAGCGGCGGTTGTCGGTCAATCCCAGGAAGGTGATGTAGTCCTTCGTGATCCTCATGCTGGGCGTGCGGGGGGCTCCGCCCGGAAGCAGATACACGTTGGGCCGGATGCCGATCACGGTGGGCTTCGACTCCGTCCCGGCCGGTGCTGCGGCGTACGCGGCCTGCAGCGTGCGGTACCGTCTGTTCGCCGGATCGTCCTGCGCCAGGTCGCCGTCGACCAGATAGTCGTAGGTCAGGTCCGCCGGGCGGATCGGACGGATCGGCTCTGTGCTGTTCCTCACGTTGTCCTGCGCCTGGGCCAGGCATCCGACGACCATCCAGACCGCGAGGGACCATCCGTGGGCAGAGGACCTTCTTGCTCTCATGGCGTGCTCCTCATGGCGTCTCGGTTCACGCCGTCACTTCGACGGAGCGGGCTGGCCCAGGTCCGGCGCGGGGGAGATGGCCTTGACCTGGGGCAGGTAGTAGGCTGCGGCAGGATCGGTCTTCAGGGCCTTCAGGCCGCAGATCACGGTCTCCGCGTTGAGGACCGCACCGGCCCAGCTCGTGTGCGGGGAGCCGCAGAAGAGGGCGTCCACCTCGCCGGGTTCCATGGCGTCGTACTTGCGGGCGACGAGTTCGTTGAGGTCCACGAAGTCGGCCTTCTCCGCGGCCGCGACGTCCTTGGCCCACCCGGCCTGGGAGGTTGCGCTCCGCCGGGTCTTCCCGTCGGGTCCCCGGCCATTGCGAGGGATGAGCGAGCAGATCACCGGCGTGGCCCCCTTGGCCCGCGTCTCGGCGATGAACCTCCGGAGGGTCCAGCCGTAGGTGTGGTTCGTGACGGGCTGTCCGTCGCGCCCCGTGACCTCCTGGGTCTCCTCGCCGATGCCCGGCAGCTCGCCTCGACCGCTGTTGGTGCCGAACTGCAGGATGACCACGTCGCCCTTCTTGACCAGGTCCACCATGTCCTTCCACAGGGTGTTGTAGAAGCTGGCGCTGGTCGTGCCCCCCACCGCGCGGTTCACGACGTTGACCTTGTTGGGGTCAAAGTACCCGGCAAAGGGTGTGCCCCAGCCCCACTGGCCCGGCATGTCGTCGCCGGAGGCGTTCACGCCGCACCGCACGGTCGAGTCGCCGATGGTCCAGATCGTCGGCAGACCCGGATTGCGCGGCACGGGCGCAAGCACCCAGTGCCGCTCGGGCGCAGGGGTAGGCAGAGGGCCGGTCTGCGTGTAGCGAGGGATGTCGATCGCGCGCAGGCCGAGGATGCCCGCCTTGGGGGTATCGATCGTGGTGAAGTTGGTGGGGTAGACCAGCCCGTCCACAGTCACGCCTGCAGCGGTGGCTCCACGCGGTGCGGGAGCGGCCTCTTGGGCCGTCGCCAGGACCGGACAGAGCAGGATGAGGGTCAACAGCGTCGTTCTCATGGGTAAGCCCGTTTCACGCCCGAACACGTGCCCGGAGACCGCCCCCAGGCCATCCAGGGTACTATACCACGAGCCTCGCGGAGATCCGTGCTGAATCTGCCGATGCGGGGCGCGGCAGGTGGCGGGGTCAAGGCTCCCCGCCGGGCGACGCCGACGGCCCCGGGCGGGCCTGCTCGAACTGCGGTCTGTTGCCCAGGATCGTCAGATAGGGTCTGTCCTCCACCAGGCAGGTGGCCACGATGTGCAGGGGGTTCCCGGGGGCCAGGCCGGTGCTCTGCTCGAACCGCTGGAGGTTCTTGACCACCACGTAGGCCGGCTCCGGGCCTGTGAGCAGGCGGGCGGCCGTGTCAGCCGTGACATTCCGGCGCAGGGTATTGCCGAAGAACTGGAGGGCGTATGGGGCGTCGAGGTACTCGATCCGCACACTGCCGGTCCCCTGGTCGGGCAGGGAACGGGAGAATCTGAGCACATGGCCGGTCAGACGCACCTGCCTGTCTCCGGGCCTGACCAGGTGGCTGTGAAGGCCGAATCCCACGATCACGGCCAAGACCACGGCCACAGTGGCAGGGACCAAGAGACGGGGACGAATCCGCTGGAGCCCCTCGGCGATCTGCCGGCCGGCCAGCAGGGCGGCTGCGGGCAGGAGCGGGAGATTCAGGTCTGCCCGCTTGTGCGAGGCCACGGACAGGATGAGCAGCCCGAGGATGAGATGGCCTGTGAGGAACCGCTCAAACGATCGGACACGGGCATGCGGGGCGGGCGCACGGAAGACCCTCCAGATCGATGCACAGGCCAGGATGCTCCAGGGCAGGAATCGGGAGAGGAAGTAGAGGGCCGGCTCCAGGCACCTCCACCAAGGGGAGTCGGCGTCCGACCTTGGGACTGCGTGGCCCACCAGTTCCCTGAGCATGACCTTGTCGATGAAGGCCTTGCCCTCTGTGAGCCAGGCCGTGAGGAACCACCCCCCGCTGATCAGGATGAACAGACCGAGGCCCGCCAGGTGTCCTGGATTCCGGGCTACAGGCGGGAGTGCGTACTGGGGGTCTGTCCTCCTCTCCCACGGGGCTGCGACGAGTCCGCCCAGCGCAAACACGACGCCCAGGGGCCCCTTGGTCAGCGTGGCTGCAGCAGCGGCCAGCCAGAACCAGGGCCATGCGCGGCCGCGCTGCCACGCCCAGAAGGCCAGCAGGGCGGAGCCGAACACGGTCAGTGTGAACACCGGATCCGTGCGCGCAAGGGCCAGTTGCTTGTAGGTCGTGCTCGAGAGCAGGTAGGCCAATCCGGCCCAGAACCCTGCAGGCGGCCCCAGGATCTGCCTGCCCGCAATGAAGATCAGGAGCACGGTCCCCAGCACCGCAAGGGCGCCGGGCAGGTACAGGGCCCAGAGGCTTGCCCGGCCGGCCAGGAGTGTGAGTAGGGCGGCAGCCCAGGTGTAGAGGGGGGGTTTGGACGCCACGTCGCCGGTCTGATCCCTCTGGCAGATCCACTTGCCGTTGACCACGCAGTCCATCACGTAGGCGGCAGGTCGCTCCTGGTCGTTGTCCATCAGGTCCGACGGGGCTGTGATCTTGACCAGGAACAGGACCAGCCAGATCGAGGCGAGCACCACTGCAGGCTGCCTGGCAGACCAGAAAGGGGGACTGCACTGGGTCTCCTGCTGGGACGGGTGGACCGAACCGATACGGGACATAGCTTCCTTTCAATGCGGACCGCTTCCTGCGGCGGCTTGTAGCTTACCACACGGGGCCGGGGTTTCCCATAGGGCCAAATCCAATTGGGCCCGTTCGCGCGGACAGACCCAGAGTCCCTTCGGCAGTCAATCCTCAGATCGACAGTCCGTCCGGCGCAGCCCGCAGAGTGGGCCCTTGTGCCGCCCCCTTCCGGTTCTGCCTTGACTCTTCACGAGGAGACCGCTACTATTCGAGCATGTCCAATAGCGGAACAGAGCTTGGAAAGTGCGTCTGTTCGGGCAGGTCACTCGATCGTATGCTCCGCCCGGCCATCTTGACCATTCTGTGCGACAAGGAAGAGGGTCTGCACGGTTACGCGGCGGAGCAGGAGTTGCGGACACTCAAGTTCTTCCGGGACCAGCCGCCGGACTACACCGGGCTCTACCGGCTGCTCAAGCGGATGGAGAGCGAGGAACTCCTGTCTTCGACAAAGAGCGATTCTCACGCCGGTCCATCCAAGAGGGTCTATCGGCTTACGGATAGGGGCCGGAGGTGCCTTGACCGCTGGATGGAGAGCCTGGCGAAGTACCAAGAGATGCTGGAGGATCTCCTGGCGCGTGCCCAGGAGACCGTGGAGGTCAGCAGGACGGGCTGACCGTGTCTTGCCAAGTCCTCCCTGTCCGAGATGTCCCCGGCCTAGAGTCCATTGTTCTGAGGAGGTCGAAATGAAGACCGGAAGACCGTTCACTGCCGTTGTTGTCACCCTGTTCCTGTTGGCCGTCGGTACGAGCAACGTGCAGGCTGCATCCGTGTACATTCCGAACGCGTCCTTCGAATCGCCGGAGACGGTCTTTGTGGATGTGAATACGGCCCCCTGGCAAAAGGGCTCGACCCCGGCGTGGTATGACGAGGGCGGCGGCTACGCCTGGAGCCAGCTGACTGGGGTGTTCCTGAACGTGCCGCCTGAGGACCCTGCGCACATCGACAACTGCGATGGGAAGCAGGCCGTATGGCTGTTCGCCGTCCCGGAGGCCGAGCTGTACCAGGACCTGGAGGCCACGTTCGAGGTCGGGCGGTGCTACGAACTGGCGGTCGGGGTCATCGGCGGCGGGGGCAACATGCGGGACAATGTCCCGCTTGAGATCCGTCTGTACTATCGGGACGCCCAGGACGCGAGGGTGACCATCGAGTCGACGTCGTTCGTGTACCGGACTGCGGACGGCTACATCAAGCACCTGAACGATGTCCGGCTCGCCCTCCCGGCCGTGCGGGAGACCGATCCCTGGGCGGGCAAGCACATCGGCGTGCAGATCATCTCCACGCT
>JAGOQT010000323.1 GCA_018007255.1 Phycisphaerae bacterium
TGAGCGGCTTCCGCGTGAACCTCTCCGCAGCCAAGGTCAAGCAACAGAGGCCCGAGGAGATCGAGCAGACACTCGTGGCCGCCGCGGTGGAGCAGATCGAGAAGCGGGACTGCTCGCCCCTGGCCGAGTTTCAGCAGGAGGGCTTCGCGGCCCGGCGATTGGCGGACTGGGCCAAGGGCAAGTTCGGGATCACCCTGGATCTGAGCGACCTCAAGGCCGTCCGGGCCGAGCCGATCCAGCAGAGGCTGGTGCAGGCCGCTGAGGAGAGGTACCGGCAGAGGGAGATCGAGTACCCCGTCGAGTACGCCATGAACATGATCTTCGGTCCTCAGGGGCCGAACGTCTACGCCTTTGACTCCCTGGCCCAGTGGGCCAACCGCAAGTACGGCGTGGAGTGGACCGCAGACCAGATCCAAGCCCTCCCTCCCAAGACCCTCCACAAGCAGTTGCTGGACCTCAGCACGGCCTTCCAGAACGGCCAGGTCCGGACGCAGATCGAGGACCGGGCCCGGCGTCTGGACCGGCCCGCCTTCGTGGCCTGGTTCAATGAACGGTTCCGCGCCTCCCTCTCGGAGCAGGACCTCGGGGAAGGCCCCCAAGCCGACGAGCGGCTCATGGCGGCGGCCCGGGAGTTCATGCGGTCGGAGTTGAGCGACCTGGAACGATACGTGCTCCTGCAGGTCTGCGACATGACGTGGAAGGACCACCTCTATGCCATGGACCACCTCAAGGACAGCATCTGGACCCGCTCTTTCGCAGAGAAAGACCCCAAGGTCGAGTACAAGCGGGAGGGGTACAGGATGTTCAACACGATGCTCAAGGCCATCGAGGAGCGGGTCACGGACATCATCTTCAAGGTCCACCTGGAGTCCGGGGCCCGGAGCCGCAGCGTCTGGAACGTCAGCCAGACCAGCCACGATCAGGTCGGCCAGTTCGCCATGGCCGAGCAGCAGCGGGCCGCGGCCCAGGCCCCCCAGGGCGACGTGAAGACCAAACAGATCAAGCTCGAACAGCCCAAGGTGGGGCGCAACGACCCCTGTCCGTGCGGGAGTGGCAAGAAGTTCAAGAGGTGCTGCGGCCAGGACAGCGCGTAGCATGGGCTCGGGGATCGACGGGGCGGTCTTGGACGAAGGGCCCGCCTCCACGGACCGACCGGATCCATGGGCGCACGGTTACACGGTCGGACGGTCCAACGGTCTGACCGATCCGGGTGTGCCGGCCAGCATCCGGTCGATGAGCCTGGACACCTCCTTCTGGTCCTCGAGGTTGTACCTGGCCAGGGAGACACCCATGCCGATCTTGAAGGTCAGGGCATGGGCCGGCAGTGCGCGGAAGAGGTCCTCGTCGGTCTTGTCGTCCCCGACGGCCAGGACGAAGTCAAACGGGCCGGACCCCAGGAGCTGCACGGCCACGGATCCCTTGTCATATCCGGACTGCTTGACCTCGATGATCTTGTGCCCCTCCATGACCTGAAGACCGCTCTCGTGCGAGACCCTGTCCCGCAGCTCGTCCTCGAGCTCCCGGGACCGCAACAGGGCGATCTCCCGGTCTGCGTTGCGGTAGTGCCAGACCAGGGAGAAGGCCTTCTCCTCGATGAAGGCCCCCACGCACCGGTCTACGTACCGCCGGAGGACAGGAAGGAACCGCTGTTTCCAGGCCGGGTCTGTGTCCGCCTGCTGGGTCCAGCCTCCGGGAAGGGTCCGCAGGAAGGCCCCGTGTTCCGCAATCAGATGCACGGGCAGGGCGCCGAACCACTGGTCCAGGAACTCACGCTTGCGTCCGCTGACGATCACGAGGGTGTTCCGGGTGTCCGCAGAAAGACGCCTCAACTGGGACAGCACCCGTTCCTCCGGCACGGCCGCCTCCGGGACCTTGGAGAACGGGACCAAGGTCCCGTCATAGTCCAGGAAGAGGATCCGCCGGGCCGCACTGGAATACCGCCGCACGACCTCGTCCTCGATGGCGTGGCTGATCCGTCTGATCTTCAAGACGCGCTGCTCCTGATCGGCTCGGTCCATGAGAGCGGTCCTTCGCCCTAGAAGAAGATCGGCTGATCCAGCCTGCGTGCGATCCGATACACGGCGTTCATCAGGCCCACGTGGCTGTAGGTCTGGGGGAAGTTGCCCCACTGCCCGCCGTCCAGGTCCACATCCTCACTGAACAGGCCCAGGTGGTTGGCATGCCGGAGCAGGCCCTCGACCGCGGCGATCGCCTCATCCACTCTCCCCACGCAGGCCAGGGCCTCCACGTACCAGAAGGCCGTGCCCACGAACGTGGCCTGGGGCCGGCCGAAGTCGTCCGGGTGCACGTACCGGAAGAACAACCCATGGTCCGCCTTGAGCTCCCGCTCCAGGGCGGCCAGGTGCGCTGCGGCCCGGTGCGATCCGGGGTCCAGATAGTGGAGCGAGATCAGCTGCAGTGTGCTCGCGTCCAGGTGCTCCACACCCACGGCCTGGGTGTACACCTCCCGCCTCGGATCGTAGCAGGCCTCGATCCGCTCCTCGCTCCTGTGGACCAAGGCGGCCGCCTTGTCCCTCAGGGCCGTATCCGACAGGGCCTCCGCGATCTTCAGGGCCGCGCGGCTGCCCGCCCAGTGGAACAGGTAGGTGTAGGCGTGGTGCTGGAGGCGGTTGCGGAACTCCCAGATCCCGGAGTCGGGCTGGTCGAAGACCCTCTCGATGCGGCCCAGCAGCCCGCGGATCAGGCCCAGTGTGCTCTGACTGTCGTGGTATCGCAGGCGTTTGTCCACGTACAGGGGCAGGAGGCTGATCAGGACCTGCCCGTACACGTCGTGCTGGGTCTGTCTGCCCGCGTCATTGCCAACCCGGACCGGCCCATGGCCTTGGTATCCGGCCAGGGGCAGCTCCTTCTCCAGGGGCACCGGATCGCCGGTGACCGTATAGACCGGCTGCACCGCGGTCTTCTGATCGAGCATCAGGTTGAGGACGTACTCGAAGTACCTCTCCAACTCCTCGAAGTGGCCGATGTGGTTGAAGGCGGTCAAGGTGTAGTACGTGTCCCGGAGCCAACAGAACCGGTAGTCCCAGTTCCTGCCCGACCCGGGGAACTCCGGGAGGCTGGTGGTGCCGGAGGCGATGATCGCGCCGGTGTCCTCGAACTGGTGGAGCTTGAGCACCAGCGCGGACCGGATGGTCGGCTCCTGGAAGATCGAGGCAATCGATGTGGCCTTGACCCACTGGACCCAGTACCGAGTGGTCTTCTCCAGGAAGTCCTCGACCGTGGCGGCCAGGGGGGCCTCCAGGGGGTGGCCATAGGAGAAGACCAGGTACATCGGCTCATTCAGCACAAAGGGCCTGCTCTCCTGGACATAGGTCAGCGGGATGTCCGTGGTCAGGCGGACGTGGCTGGCCAGGTCCAGGTAACGGATGTGATTGCTGCCCAGGGCGACCTCGGGCCGGACCACGCCGTAGTCGCCCACGGGCATGCACCGGACCCGAATCGTGGGGTGGCCCTGGAGGGGCTCGATCTTGCGGACCAGCATCATGGGCCGGAAGTACCGCTCGTACTGGTAGAATCTCGGTGCGAAGTCCGTGACCCTGAACCGGCCGTCCGCGGCCTCGAACTCGGTGCACAGGACGTTCGTGTTCCCGAGATAGTACTGGCGGGTCGATGCCTCCCCTGTGGATTGGATGGAGAACTCCCCGCCCTTTTCGGGGTCCAGCAGGGAACCGAACACAAAGCTGCTGTCGAATCGGGGCATGCACAGCCACTGGACCGCAGCGCGGTCGTCGATGTAGGCGATATAGGAGCAATTGCCCACGATCCCCAGGCGGTAGCGATGGTTGCCGTCGGTCTCGGTCATGGCGAGGCCTATCTTAGTCTGCAGGCACGACTCTGTCCACCCACAAAGGGCCTCTCGGTCGAGGCCCTCGCGGGCCATCACACGAGGAGGTCCGCCTCACGTGCCGGGTGGACCGGGATCCGGGGTCCGGGCGGATCCGGCCTCCATCCTGCGCAGCTCCGCCTGAGCCCGGGCGTCCCCCATCGCATGGGATCTGCGCAGGGCCTCCCCGGCGCGGTCGATCCGCCCCAGCCCTTGGTAGGCCCGGCCCAGGAGGAAGGACGCGCCGGCGACATCGCTGGTCCCCAGCGAGATCGCCCTCTCCAGGGCGGCCGCTGCCTCCTCGAACTGGCCCACATCCAATCGCACCGCGCCGAGCCAGTGCGCGGCATGGGCATGGGTCGGCTGGATCGCGAGCAGGGCCTCATATCCCTCGATGGCCTTGCTCCAGTGCCCGGAGAGCCGGTGCGTGTCCGCCTTCTCGCACAGGGCGCGGAGGTTCCCGGGATCCTGCCCCAGGACGATGTCGAAGTCCTGGAGTGCGCCGTCGAGATCCCCCCTCTTCTGCTTGGTGATGCCTCGGTTGATCAAGAAGTCCCGGTCCGGATTCAGTCGGATCGCCTCGTCGAAGTCGCGCAGGGCCTGCACGTAGTCCCCAAGATAGGCATGAGATCCGGCCCGGTTGTTCAGGGCCTGGGCCGAACCGGGGTTGAGGCGCAGGGCCTGGTCCAGGTCCGCGATGGCCGCCCTGTGGTGGCCTGCGTGGGACTGGGCCAGCCCGCGATTGAGATACGCGACCCAGATGTCCTGGCGTCTGCTGATCACGTCGTTCCAGAGGGTCAGGCTGTCACGCCACACCTCGATCCGCCTGGAGGTCAGGACACCCAAGACCAGCAGCGCGGCCCCTGTGCAGGCC
>JAGOQT010000020.1 GCA_018007255.1 Phycisphaerae bacterium
TGCCCGCCACAGACACGCATGAGGCCGTGCCCCAGCAGGGCGGGTGAGTCCGTTGGCCAGGACATCCGCAGAGGCGGCACTGCCTGACGCTCATGCGTTTGAGCGAGGCCTTGAGAACATGCAGAATTCAGATCATCCAATAGAGTAACAGGATGAATAATATACAGGTTCTGTGGATTACTGATTACGGCAGAGATTGATAAGCAAGAGTGTTCTGAATACATAGGAACATGCCCAAGAGCTAGAGGCGTCTGTTATCCTGAGGCGGACTTAGGACTCGGTGCAGCGCACCCGGGTGCAGGGCAGCCAGGTCAGATCATTGGGCGGGGCGAGATTCCGTTCTTCGCGCTGGCAAATCGGCTCAGACCGTGGTATGGAAGAGACGGATGCCTGATCGTTCGGCGATGATGGGACCAGGCAGGGGGGATGTTTGCCGCCCATCTGGACGATCTGATCACCGAGCCGGAACACAGTGGTTGGCTACGTAACCTATTGAAAGGAGCACTGCTATGAAGAAGTCTCTTGTGTTGTTGGCGATCACGCTGTCGGCTGCTCTGGCCCTGCTGCCCGCCGGCTGCCGGTCATCCGGAACCACGGAGCCGGCTGTTCGCGTGGCCTCGGCGGAGCCTGCGCCCGGGCCTGCACGGACTTCGGCCCCCGCGCCCGGATCCACATCGGCGTCGGCAGCCCCGTCTGCACGTGCGTCCGAGGCGAGCACCCGGTGCGGGGAGTGCGTCTCCTCGCAGATCTACCCGTCGGGGGGCGTGGTCCGTCTGGACGTGCAGATGCCCCGCGAGGTGACCGCGGGCGCGGCATTCGACCACACCATCAAGGTGACCAACCTCTCCGACACGGTCGTGACCGATGTGGTGGTGACCGAGCGACTGCCCAAGAACTACAAGTACCAGCGGTCCGAGCCTTCGGCCAAGGCCGAGGACACGAAGCTGACGTGGACCATGGACTCCCTGGCGCCCAAGGCGGTGCAGCTGATCACCATTTCGGGCGTGGGCACCGGCGCAGACTGTCTGACGCACTGTGCCACAGTCGCCTTCCTGGTCCCCGCCTGTGCCAGTGCGGAGATGATCGAGCCCAAGCTGGCCCTGACCAAGACCGCGCCCAGGGAGGTCACGCTCTGCGATCCGTTCCCGGTCAAGTTCGTGGTCTCGAACCACGGAACCGGCAGCCTGCAGGGTGTGAAGGTCCAGGATACGCTGCCCGCAGGGCTGACCACGGCCGACGGCAGGCGTGAGATCACCTTTGATGCCGGCACGTTGGCGGCCGGACAGTCCAAGGAGTCGACGATCCAGCTCAAGGCAGCCAAGACGGGCGAGTATGTGAACAAGGCCGTGGCCACGTCCGCGAGCGGCCTGAAGGCCGAGGCGACCACCACCACCACGGTCCGCCAGCCTGTGCTGGCGATCACGAAGTCCGGGCCTGAGAAGCAGTATGCCGGACGCGCTGTGACCTATAAGATCGTGGTCACCAACAAGGGCGACGCGCCCGCCGTCAATACGGTGGTGGAGGATACGATCCCGCAGGGGATCCCCGCGGTCCAGGCCTCCGCAGGCGGAACGGTGTCCGGATCGAAGGTCGTTTGGCAGGTGGGCACGCTGGCCCCCAATGCGTCCAAGGAGGTCACGGTCACCTATACCGCTCCGCAGATCGGGACGTTGTCCAACACGGCCACGGCCCGTGCTGCGTGTGCGGACCAGGTGACGGCTTCCGCCACGACGGCCATCCAGGGGATTGCGGCGGTGCTCCTCGAAGTGGTGGACACCATGGACCCGGTGGAGGTCGGCAGCCAGACGACGTACATCATCACGGCGACCAACCAGGGGTCCATCCCGAGCACCAACATCGAGATCCTTGCGACCTTGGAAGAGGCGCAGGAGTTCGTCTCCGCAGACGGCGCGACCGGCAACACGGTGCAGGGCAGGGCCATCAAGTTCGCCCCCTTGGGCAGCCTGGCCGCCAAGCAGAAGGCCACATGGCGTGTGGTCGTGAAGGCCGTCAAGCCGGGCGACATCCGGTTCACGGTGGCCATGAACACGGCCGAGCTCGGACGTCCGGTGGACGAGACCGAGGCCACGCAGCAGTACCAGTAGAGGCCTCCGGAGTACGAAGACCCGGAGAACACACCTGCCCGGTGTCCGCAGGAACCGCGGTCCCAGGCAGGCGTAATCGAAGGATGCAACAGGCCGGGCGCGCGAGTGGATGCGTGCCCGGCCTGTTTTGCGTATGGACAGGCCGGGCGCGGACTTGTATGATCTCTGCCCAAAGTCCTGCATCTGGAACCTATTGTGAAAGGAACAGACATGAATCGACACCCCTGCGTGTATCTGACCCTGCTCGCGATGGCCTGTGTGGTGATGGGTGCCCCCCTCTGTGCCCAGGCCCAACAACCCGAGGCAGCGGCCTCCAGGCCGGCCGTGGCCGAGGTGTCGATCGACGGCTCCAAGACAGCAGAGCCGATCAGCCCCTACATCTACGGCCAGTTCATCGAGCACCTGGGTCGGTGCATCTACGGCGGAATCTGGGCGGAGATGGTGGAGGACCGGAAGTTCTTCTTCCCGGTCCCCGCCCAGGGGGAGATCTGGAGGCTCACGCGGGAACAGGCCAGGGTCCTGGCCGCCTCTCCGTGGAAGGTGATCGGTCCCGAGGGGACCGTGCGCATGGTCGAGGAGGATGCCTTTGTGGGCGAGCACTCCCCCGAGATCCTCGCGCCGGGGGGGGGCATCGAAGTGGGCGTGGTCCAGGAGGAGCTGGGCCTGGTCAAGGGAAAGGCCTATACCGGCTACCTCTACCTGGCCGGCGACCCCGGCGTCGCGCCCGTGACGGTCAGTCTCGCATGGGGCCAGGGACAGGACGAGAAGAGCACAGTGACCCTCAGGAAGGTCGGAGCCAAGTACCTCAGGGCGTCGTTCCGCTTCACGGCCCGGGCCGACTCGGAGAACGGCCGGCTTGCGATCACCACCAAGGGCCGGGGCGCACTGAGGATCGGGTGCGTGTCCCTCATGCCCGCGGACCACGTGGAGGGGTTCAGGAAGGATACCCTCGAACTGCTCAAGGAGCTCAATGCCCCCGTGTATCGGTGGCCGGGCGGCAACTTCGTGAGCGGCTACGACTGGCGGGACGGGCTGGGCGATCGCGACAAGAGACCCACGCGGACCAATCCGGCCTGGACCGGGATCGAGACGAACGACATGGGGATGCACGAGTTCGTGCGTCTCTGTGAGCTGATCGGGTCCGAGCCCATGATCGCGGTCAACACCGGGTTCGGCGACGCCTACTCGGCGGCCGCGCAGGTGGAGTACGCCAACGGCTCCGTGAAGACGCCCATGGGCAAGGCCCGGGCCCAGAACGGCCGGAGCAAGCCCTTTGGGGTCAAGTGGTGGTGCGTGGGCAACGAGATGTGGGGGGACTGGCAGTTGGGGTACATGCAGCTCCGGCACTATGTGCTCAAGCACAACTGGGTCGAGGAGATGATGCGCAAGGTCGATCCGACCATCAAGACGGTGGCCAGCGGCGACGTGGGCAACGCCGGGGAGCGGAGCTGGACCCGGGGTATGCTCACCGACTGCGCGGACCACATGGACCTGATCAGCGAGCACTTCTACTGCCAGACCCGGCCCGACCTGGTGGCCCATGTCCAGCAGATCCCGACCCAGGTCAAACGGATCGCGGATGCCCACCGCAAGTTCCGCGAGGAGCTGCCGTCCCTGAAGGGCAAGGACATCCGCATCGCCCTGGACGAGTGGAACTACTGGTACGGCCCCCATGTGTTCGGCGAACTGGGGACGCGGTACTTTCTCAAGGACGCCCTGGGGATTGCGGCCGGCCTTCACGAGTACTTCCGAAACAGCGATATCATATACATGGCCAACTACGCCCAGACGGTCAACGTGATCGGGTGCATCAAGACCACCAAGACGGCGGCCGACTTCGACTCCACGGCCATGCCCTTGGTCCTGTACCGGAAGCACTTCGGCACGATCCCCGTGGCGGTCCAGCACCAGGCGGCCCCGCTGGATGTGTCCGCGGCCCTGACCAGCGACAAGAAGGCCCTGACCTTGGCTGTGGTGAATCCCCTGACCGAGCCGGCCCAACTGAAGCTGAACCTGGCGTCGATCCGCATCCAGGGCAAGGCCCGGACCTGGGTCATTGCCGGCGCCGATCCCATGGCCTACAACCAGCCCGGAGAGCCCCGCAAGGTGGACATCCAAGAGGCAGGGGCCACGGACCTGACCGGCCAGGTCTCCGTACAACCGCTGAGCATCACACTCTGGCGGGTGGACGTCCAGTGACCTAGCAGGGTCCGCAAAGGGCGGGTGCGGGAATACCCGGGCGGGATTCTCCGGAGATTCCCTGTCCAGGGGTGGGGTCCCCATCTGTTTTTTCGTATAGTTTGGATGAGGATCTGCGGATTCGGCGCGGTAGGGGCTGCCCGATCGGCGATCTCCTCTCCGCAGGGGCCCGTGCGGTTCGGGCCGTGACGGAGGCGGATTCACCGGACACCGGGCAGCAGCCTCGGCAGCGGCGCGGTCAGGAGGCCGGGCTGCAGAGTCCGCCCAGACAGATCCACCCCTCTGGCTCCCTTCGCAGGTACGGTCCATACCACCCATTTTGGAGGAAGACAGAACATGGAAACGACCAATACCGTTCTCGGCAAGATCAGTCAGTTCAAGGAGCGCTCCGCCCACTGGCGCAAGGCCCACTTCCATTGCGCCCGTCACTACCAACGGTGCGATATCGCCCTGGGCCTCCTGTTGGTCCTGTTCTCCACCATCATCTTGGCCTTCGCCTTCTACTCCATCGACCGAACCCACGTGTCGCTCTGGGCCCAGATTGCCCTAGCCACGACGGCCGTGCTCCTGGGCCTGGTCAGCGCGACCCAGCTCTACTATCACCCTTCCTCGCTCTCGGACAGCCATCGAGACAGTGCGGTGGGGTTCGGCGAGATGCACCGCAGGTGGGAGTTCCTGGAGACCATGTGCCTCAAGAACCCCAATCTCGTGACCGAACAGCACATCCAGCAGGCGCTGGATATGGACAACGTCCTGGCCGGCAAGTCCAGGCCCGTGCCCGGACATGTCCTGAGACGGTTCGGTCTGCCTGCCTGACCGAAGGTCAGACCTGCACATGCTCTGCCTGAGGGGAGGTCGGCCGGACAGTACAGCGACCTCCCCTGACCGCGGGCGGTCCAGCCTCTCAAGGCACGCCCGTCTCGCACCCGCATCCCTGAGATCCTACCGGGCCTCTCCAGAGGCCCTGTTGTCTGCGCTCCTGCCTCGTCGTCCGCACAGCCCCTGGGTTCCCGGCCTCCACCGGGGCAACCTCGCCAACTGAGGTTGAACCTCTGTTGCCGCCCGACGGCGTCCGTGTATAATACGCTGCGGTCACATTGGACCGACGGCAACTGGACGGACTCGCATGAAGGGGCCTACGATGCCTGCACCAACGCAGAGACTCTCGATCACGGAGAAGGTCGGCTACAGCCTGGGGGACGCGGCATCCAACATCTTCTTTCAGACCTTCATTTTGTACATCACGATGTTCTACACGGATGTGTTCGGCCTGTCCGCAGCGTCGATCGGCCTGATGTTTCTGATCACCAAGATCTGGGACGCCGTGAACGATCCCATGATGGGCGTCCTGGCGGACCGGACGAACAGCCGGTGGGGGAAGTTCCGGCCCTACCTGCTCTGGTTCGCCATACCCTTCGGGATCCTGGGCGTGCTCACGTTCACCACGCCGGATTGGAGCACCTCGGGCAGGCTGATCTATGCGTACATCACCTACACGCTGCTGATGATGGCCTACACGGTCGTCAACGTGCCCTATTCCGCGCTCATGGGGGTGATGACCCCCGATACGAATGAACGGACGGTGCTCTCTTCGTACCGGTTCTTCGCCGCGTTCATCGCCACGATCGCGGTCCAGACCTTCATGCTGGCCCTGGTCAAGAGGATTGGCAAGGACAACCCCGCAGTGGGCTGGCAAGGGGCCATGGGCATCTTCTCCGTCGCCGCGGTGATCCTCCTGTTCATCACGTTCTGGACCACCAAGGAGCGGGTCCACCCCCCCCAGGGCCAGAAGACCTCATTCGGGCAGGATCTCACGGACCTGGCCAGGAACAAACCCTGGCTGCTGATCGGCGGGGCCACGGTCTTTCAGTTGATCTACATCTGCATGCGAGGGGGCGCGATTGCGTACTACTTCAAGTACTTCGTCAAGGACCAGGAGGTGCTCTCGTTCGGTCAGGTCTCCTGGGAGAAGCTGTCTTCGACCTTCTTGGTGACCGGCACCGTGGCCACGATCCTCGGAGTGCTGCTCACCACCCGGATCAGCAAGGTCGTCGGCAAGGCCGCCGCCTACGCGGCCTTCTTGTGCATCGCGGGCCTGGCCACAGGGGCCTTCTACTTCCTCGGGCCTCAGAGCATCGCCGCGATGTTCGTTCTCCAGGCCGTCATCTCGTTCTGTGTGGGGCCGGTCTCGGTCCTGCAATGGTCCATCTACACGGACGCCGCAGACTACTCCGAGTGGGTCAACCACCGTCGGGCCACCGGGCTGGTCATGTCCGCCTCCCTGTTTGCCCTCAAGCTGGGGATCGCGCTGGGTGTCTCCGCCCTGGCGTGGATTCTGGCCGGATACGGGTTTGAGGCTAACCAGGAGCAGACGGCCAAGGGGTTGCAGGGCATCCGCATGGTCAACAGCCTCTACCCTGCCGTGTTTGCCTTGATCGGCGCGGCGTTCATGTTCTTCTATCCGCTCAATAAGGGGGCCATGGCGAAGGTCGAGTCGGAGTTGATCGAGCGTCGCCAGAGGGCCGAAGGCGGGAATGGCTAGCCGAAGACGGCAGGGTCTTGTTGGGGTGCCGGCCCAGGACAAGGAGACTTGATTGAACCCTACAGACACAAGACAGCCGGCCCTCAAGGAGGTGTTCCGGGACCACTTCCGTATCGGCGCAGCCCTGAGCCTGGACCAGATCTCCGGGCGCGAGCCCGATGCCCTGGACCTCGTGGCCAGGCACTTCAATAGCATCACGCCGGAGAACATCCTCAAGTGGGAGGTCGTGCATCCCGAGCCGGGCCGCTACGACTTCGAGGCTGCGGACCGGTATGTGGCCTGGGGTGAGCAGCACGGCATGCAGATCATCGGGCACACCCTGGTCTGGCACTGCCAGACTCCGGAGTGGGTGTTCCAGGACGGATCGGGCAGGCCCCTGGGCCGAGAGGCCCTGCTCGACCGGATGCGGGACCACATCTTCACCGTGATGGGCCGGTACCGGGGCCGGATCCATGGGTGGGACGTGGTCAATGAGGCCGTCACGGCCGAAGGCCGGCTTCGGAAATCCAGGTGGCTGGAGATCGTCGGCGAGGACTACGTCGAGAAGGCCTTCCGAACCGCACACGAAGCGGACCCGGGCGCGGAGCTCTACTACAACGACTACGACCAGGAGAAACCTGCGCAGTGCGAGGGCGTCGTGCGCCTGATCCGCGGCCTGCAGTCCCGGGGCCTGCGTGTAGACGGCGTAGGCACCCAGGGACACTGGTTCCTGGACTATCCCGGCATCGGGGAGATTGAAGCCTCCTTCGAAGCCCTGTCCAAGACGGGTGTCCCGTTGATGGTCACGGAGTTGGACGTGGGCGTCCTCCCCTTCTTGCCCGTGGATTCCACGGCGGTGGACCTGTCCTCCTTTGACCCTGTTCGGCGCAGGGAGCTGAACCCCTACCCCGATGCCCTGCCGGACTCCGTCCAGGACGCCCTGGCCCGGCGATACGCCGAGCTCTTCGCGCTGTTTCGCAGGCACCGGGACCGGATCGGGCGGGTGACGTTCTGGGCCGTCCACGACGGCCAATCGTGGCGGAGCTATCTGCCCATCCGGGGAAGGGTCGACCATCCCATGTTGTTCGACCGACACGGCAGGCCCAAGCCGGCCTTCTGGGCAGTGGTGCAGGCCGCCGAGGGGCAGAAGGCGTGAGATCGTCGTACGTGGCCCTGGCCCAGGATGCGTCTGATGAGGTGCGACATGAAGACCGGATGTAGGGTCCTGCTGTGGGCCGCCTGGCTGACCGCAGGGGGTCTCGGACGCGCCCGGACGATCGATCCTCCGTACGAGGTGGCCACGTGGCCGGGATTCCGACAGGCAGCCGTCAGCTACACCTTCGACGATGGCTGCGCGAATCAGTTCGCAGTGGCCCTGCCCCTGTTCGATGAACTGGGATTCAAGCTGACCCTGTTCACGGTGACGAACTGGTCGCCCAACTGGGCCGCCCTGCACAAGGCCGCCTCTGGGGGGCACGAGGTCGCCAGCCACACGGTGACCCATGCCTATCTGAACAAGCTGACCCCTGCAGCCCAGACTACGGAGCTGAAGGACTCGAAGGAGACCATAGAATCGCATATCCCGGGCCGGCCATGCGTCACCCTGGCCTATCCCTACTGCGTGCCCGGAGATCTATCTCTGACCCGGCAGCACTACATCGCCGCCCGACACTGCCAGGGCAGGATCGAACCGAGCACGCCGGCGGACTTCTACCAGATCAGCTCGATCATCTGCGGCAGCCAGGGGTCGCTCAAGACGGCGGCCGACTTCAGCTCCAGGTTCCAGACGGCCGCGTCTTCCAAGGGGTGGTGCGTACTGCTCATCCACGGCGTAGACAACGACGGCGGGTACTCGCCGCTTGCCTCGGCCGTGCTCCGGTCCAGCCTGGAGTTTCTTCATGCTCGACCGGACACGTTCTGGGTGGCGACCTTCGGTGATGGGGTCCGCTACATCCAGGAGCGCAATGCGGTGTCGGTGACCGAGACGTCCAGTCAGGATGCCCGGCTGACGGTCCGGGTCACCGACCCGCTCGAGGACGCGGTCTACTCGCATCCGGTCACGATCCGCAGGCCCTTGCCCGCGGGATGGACATCGGCCGTGGCCTCCCAGAACGGCCATGCCCTGCCCTCCTCGATTGTGGAGACCGGGTCGGTCCGATCCATCCAGTTCGACGCGGTCCCGGACAGGGGGGACGTCGTGCTGGCCAAGGTCCCGGCGAAGGTCTACGGCGACTGGACGGGCGACGACCGGGTCGAGACGGAGGACCTCTCCATCTTCCTGGACTCGTGGCTGGCCCGCGACGCCAACGAGACGAGCGGGGCCGACCTGGGCGGGGACGGAGTGGTCAATTTCTACGAACTGGCTGTGCTTGCGGAGAACTGGCTGCGAGCGCCCCAGACGGTGGCCGGCCGACCGGCCCATGAACGAACCGAGTAAGGAGTCCGACACAGTGAAACAGAAGGACATCGACATCGTGGCTGCCGGGCACACCTGCCTGGACCTGATCCCGGCCTTCACCCTGGAGGGCAAGGTCGACAAGATGACGGACGTGCTCGTGCCCGGCAAGATGATCAACATGGGCAAGTGCGTGGTGGTCGGAGGCGGGCCCGTCACCAATGCCGGGGTCTCGATCCGCAGGCTGGGCGTGAGGACGGAGCTGATCGGCAAGGTCGGCGACGACGACTTCGGCAACCAGATCATCCAGTGGTACGAGGAACACGAAGGGCACTTCAAGGGCATCCATCAGGTCAAGGGAGAATCGACGTCCTACACGATCGCGATCTGCATCCCGGGCATCGACCGCTTCTATCTCCATCACTGCGGGGCCAACGACACCTTCGGGTACGAGGACATGGACTTCGGTCTGGTGGAGCAGTCCAAGCTGATGCTTTTCGGGTATCCGCCGTGGATGAAGAAGATCTACGATCATAACGGCGCAGAGCTGACGAAGATCCTCAAGAAGACCAAGGAACTGGGAACCACGACCGCATTGGATCTGTCGCTGCCCGACGTGAACAGTCCGGCCGGACAGGTCGACTGGAAGGCGATCCTCAAGGACTGGATCCCGCTGTCGGACATCATGGTGCCCAGCGCGGAAGAGATCTTCTACTTCCTCTACAAGGACCGGTTCCTGGCCAAGAAGGCCGCACTGGGTCCCAAGGAAAGCGTCCTCGACCACATGACGGTCCGGGAGATCTCCAACCTGGGTCAAGACATGATCCGGATGGGCACCCCCATTGCCATGGTCAAGTGCGGCTCCAGGGGCCTGTACCTCAGGACCGGCGGGAAAGACCAACTCAAGAGGCTGGGCGCGGCCGGCTGCAAGGACCTGGACAACTGGGCTGACCGCGAGCTCTGGTTCCCGGTGTACCAGGAAGAGAAGTTCGTGGGCGCCCTGGGCTCGGGGGATTCGGCCATCGCGGGATTCCTTTCCGCCTTTGTCCGCGGCATGTCCATCGAGAACTGCCTCCGGTACGCCAATGCCGCGGGCAGCATGAATGTGACCGTTCCCGACGGGCTGACCTGGAACAAGGGATTCGAGGATCTGACCCGGCGCATCCAGGCCGGCTGGAAGACCAAGGACATGCGGATCGATGAGCCCGGCTGGAAGAAGCAGCGCGAGTTCTGGGTCGGGCCGGACAACAAGGGCAAGTGGGAATAAGAGAGAACCCCCTGAGGAGATCGATTTCTATGGCCAAGAAAGACCATGCCAAGAGAGACGCCTTCGTTGCCAAGAAGCTGGCCAAGATGACGCTGGAGGAGAAGGTCGGCCAGGTCCTGACCTTCACCCGGCGAGGGGCCATGATCACGCCGAGCGGGATCGAGCAGATCACCCGGTTGCAGTGCGGAGGTCTCTGCCTGGAGCCCTATGCGGTGGAGACCTGCAAGAACCTCTACTGGGGTAACTCCCAGATCGACCAGACCTTCAAAAAGCCCAAGGATTACTTCTCCATCGCGAGCACGTACTTCGCGGGCAAGACCTTCGGCATCAGCATCACGCCCGGGGACTACACCAAGGACCTGAACAGGCTGCAGACCCTCGCGATGAAGAGACGGTCCGCCATCCCCCTGCACATGACCATCGACTTTGAAGGGGACTTCAAGAACGACTACATGGCGGGCGGCATCCGGCAGTTCCCCTCGCCCATGGGCATGGCCGCCATCGGCGACCCCAAGCTCACCTACAAGATCAACAACACCATCGCCAAGCAGCTCAGCAACATCGGCGTCACCCAGATGTACTCGCCGGTCTGCGACGTGAACATCAATCCGAAGAACCCGGAGATCGGGGTCCGCTCCTTCAGCGACGACCCGGAGACCTGCGCCAGACACGTCGTCGCCTTCGTCCAGGGTCTGCAGGACGGGGGCATCGCCGCGACCGCGAAGCACTTCCCGGGCCGGGGAGACTCGGTCACGGACGCCCACGATGTCCTGGAGGTCCTGACCCCGAGCAAGCAGAGGATGCAGGAGGTGGAGTTGGTGCCCTTCAAGGCGGCCATCCAGGCCGGCGTCAAGGCCGTCATGACAGGCCACTCGGTCTACCCGGCCTATGACGACACCTATCCGACCACCTTGTCGGAGAGGCTCCTGACCGGGCTGCTGCGGGAGGAGCTGGGCTTCGATGGGGTGATCGTCTCGGACGCGATCGGCATGGCCGCCATCCTCAAGAAGTGGCCCCTGCCCCAGGCCTGTGCCATGGCCATCAAGGCGGGGTGCGACACGATCCTCCTGAAGGCCGACGACGAATCCAGGCCCCAGTGCTTCTTCGGCTTGTTGGAGGCGGTCCGAACCGGCTTCCTGTCCGAGGAACGGCTCAACGAGGCCGTGACCCATCTCTTGAGGATGAAGGCGGACCAGGGCCTGTTCGAGACCGCCGGCAAGAAGGACCCGGCCAAGGCCCAGAAATTCGCCCTGAGCAAGCCCGTCGTCGATCTCTCCTGGGATGTGGCCAAGAAGGCCCTGATCGTCATGCGGGACGACAAGAAGATCCTCCCGCTCGATCCCAAGGACAGGATGCTGGTCGTCGAGCAGCGGATCCCCTACGAGTTCTGCGGCAAGGACCCCTACATGCACCAGCACATGTTCTGCGAGGCCATGACCGAGCAGTCCACGAACCTGATCCTGGAGGACACGGACTTCGCGGCCACGGAGGAGGAGATGGCGGAGTGTCTCGATTTGGCCAAGCAGGTGGACCTGGTCGTGATGACCAACTACTACGCCCGCATCGTCAAGACGGGCAACAACCGCCTGCTGGTCAAGAAGCTCAAGGAAGCCGGCAAACGGGTCGTCGTGGTGACCAACTACCCCTATATCGAGGGCACCACCCCCGAGGCGGACGCCGTGGTCTGCAACTTCAGCGGCACGCCCGATTCCATCCGGGCCGCCGTGGGGCTGCTCTTCGGGAAGATCAAGCCCTGCCCCTCGACGAGACTGCCCATCCGGCTCGGCGGGGTCCAGACCTCCGCGCCCATGAAGGTCCGGTCCGCGTCCAAGGGACACAAGCTGGACCTGTCCTATTGCTGAGCAGTGGAGTGGTGCAAAATGGACATTCGGCCTACTTTGGGAGGGAAGAATTGGTTTCACAATTCTTCCCTCCCAAACCAGAGGTGTTTGACAGATTTGCACCAGTATGAGTCTTATGAACGAGGGGTATAGCTACACTTCAGAGGAGTTGCCCGATGCCACGATCCGCCAGCCTGGAGATCCGTGACGGGTTCACCGTCGCGGGATCGCAGATCTCTCAGATCTACGTCAAGAACAAGATGACGGTGCATTTTCAGGGGATGTCCAAGACCCTGCAGTTCCCTCATACCATCGCCCTGCAGGGGGCCCCGACCTGTTCGATCGGCCTGTCGCCCCAGGGGCTCTACAACCGGCTCAACAACGCCGGCCGGTTGATCCTGCTGAATCCGAACGCCATCCAGTTCGCCTCCGCGCCCTTCATCCGGATCGATGGAAGGTGCACCATGCTCACGACGAGGGATCCCGTGGCGGTGGAAGGCCCGGACGATGTGCCCGCCTTGAGGAACTACTACCATCCCCCCGTCCCGGAGAAGGCGGTCTCCCTCTCCCTGGCCACGCCTCTGGCACAGATGACCTACAAACTGGCCAAGGTGAGCGTGACTCGGACGTTCCTCTCGCCGCTGCTGAACGGTGACGCGCAGGCCCTCATGCCCATCGGGGTGGAGGAGTTCGAGGTCCGGAACACCACGGGCCAGGCCCGGGAGGTGACCCTGGTCCTCCCCAGGCCGTCCCTGGTCCACCTCCAGGAGAAGGAGCTCAAACCCACGGATCAGGACACGGTCTATGTCTGCTCTGCCCCCGTGCAGGGCCACGTCCACGAGGAGTTCAGGCGGGACGGCCTCAGGGGCGTGGTCATGGGCAACCGCCAGTCCCAGGACAGGATGGCCATAGCCGTTCCTGAGACCGCCGGCGTCGAGATCGACATCCAGCCTTACTTCTGCCTGAACCATCTCAAGCAGGACCTGTTGCTCAACGAGGACGGGACCTTCTACGAGAAGAGGCCGCCCATCCCGAATCAGGACTACGGGGCGGCGATCAGCCTGACGTTCACGTTGAAGCCCAGGGCGTCCGTCACGATCCCCTGCGCGATCGTCCTGGACTTCCCCCAGCAGCGGTTCATCGACGGCAAGGAGTTCGAGCGCAAGTATGTCCGGCGATTCAAGGACAAGGGTACCCGGACCGTGGACATGGTCCGGGTCGCCCTGGAGAACCACCCTCAATGGCGGGGCCGGACCCAGGCCATCCAGGGCAGGATCTTCGACCTGATCCGGCGGAGTCCCTCCTACAAGGCCGACAAGGAGGGGGCCCTGAGGCTCACCCGGCTGATCCTGAACGAGTTCAGCTTCCCCCTGTCCAATGCGGCGGTGTGGATCGAGGACGAGCAAGGGAAGGACAGGGCCCGGTTCCTGGAGTGCTTCGACTACGCCTACATCGACCCCTCGGACGTGGACTGGTATTCCATGGTCCTGCTGGTCCTGTTCCCCGAGGTTGAGCGGGAGCTCTGCCAGCGGTTCATCGACTCGATCCTGGCGGAAGATCCCACCCCGCGGTTCTACCACCTCCACGCCTCGTTCGTGGAGGCCCGCAAGCACTTCGGCGACTACCCCGAGGAGTACGAGGGCCGGTCCCTGACCCAGATCCGGGACGCCTTCAAGGTCAAGGGCAGCGTCGCGCACGACCTGGGCGCCCTGCCCAAGGGCCATGCCCTGCGCAACGTCAGCGACTACGCCTGGTACAACAACAACTACTGGGTGGATCTGTTCCCCAAGCTGGCCATGAGAGTGCTCCGCGATGTGAAGTTCCTGGGCGACGAGGACCTCCTGCGCAAGAACTGGGAGACCTTGAAGTTCGCGCTGGAGTATCTGCTGACCCTGGACATCGACGGGGACGGAGTCCCGGAGGGCAATCCCCACGAGGTCAAGAACACCTTCGACAACCTGACCCTGTTCGGCGCGGACAGCTACGATGCCACCCACTTCCTGGGGGGGTGCCAGGCCATGATCCGGATGGCCGAGAGGATGGGCGATGCGCCCGCCAGGGACCGGTTCCAGGGCTGCTTCGACAAGGCCTACGAGAGCCTCGAGAGGCTCTGGAGGGACCGGAAGAACCGTGCAGGGCGCAGGCTGCAGTACTACCTCACCTGCCTGGATCCGGTCACGGGCAAGGCCAACACGGATGTGTGGACCAATCAGTTGGACGCCCTGTGGTACTGGATTGCGATCGGAGAGGAGTCTTTTATCCCGGAGGACAGGGCCAGGAAGATCCTGAAGACGATCTACCGGAACAACAAGACCACCATGGGCTGGGCCATGTGCCGCACCGAGGACGGCAAGGCCGTGGAATCGGAGCAGGGCCAGGATGTGTACACGACCTCCAACTACGTGTTCGCCCAGCTTCTCGACTACTACGGCCTAGTCCAGGAGAGCAAGGCCGTGATCAAGGCCATGGACAAGGTGGTCTTCCAGTACGGGAACTCCCTGATCACACCGGATAACCTGCGGGCCGAGTGGGAGAAGGAGGCAGGGGAGGAGGTTGCAGGGCCGCACTACATCGTGGCCGCCTATCCCAGGCCGGGCGCGGTCCTGACCCACATCGTGATCCAGCAGGTCAAGGAGCTCCAGAAACGGACCGGCTCCAAGACCGTGGATGGCCGCGGTCTCCAGTCGTTTGTCACGGATCTGATGAGGTGAGGGTATGACCAGGACCAGTGGGTTCGCGGTTCTCTGTCTAGCCCTGTTCCCCTGTCTGGCCTGGGGCATCGGACAGGCCTCCTATGTGGAGACCGTCCCAAGTCCGGGCAGTTTCCCGATCGTGCGTGAAGGCGAGGTGGCGAAGGTCTGCGTGGACGCCGAGGACTGGCCGGGCGTGATCCGTGCGGCCAAAGACCTGCAGGCGGACATCGGCCGGGTCACGGGCCACGTGCCCGAGATGGCCCTGGAGGCCAAGGGACTGCGGGGCGCGGTCGTGCTCATCGGGACCCTGGGGCGCAGTCCGATCCTCGACGGCCTGGCCCGGAGCGGGCGGATCGACACCCGCTCGATTGCCGGGCAGTGGGAGTCGTTTCTGATCCAGGTCGTGTCCGAGCCCTTGGCCGGCGTGGCCCAGGGGCTGGTCATCGCGGGCAGCGACAAGCGGGGGACGATCTACGGGATCTACGACCTGTGCGAGCAGATCGGGGTCTCGCCCTGGTACTGGTGGGCGGACGTGCCGGCGGTGCACAAGGACGCCCTGTACGTGAAGTCGGGCGCGTACCGACAGGGCCCCCCCGCGGTCCAGTACAGGGGGATCTTCCTCAACGACGAGGCCCCGGCCCTGAGCGGCTGGGTCAGGGAGCGGTTCGGGACTGTGCCCCTCTCCAAGGACCCGCCCATCCCCGGGGGGGTCGCCAACTACAACTCCGCGTTCTACGCCAGGATCTTCGAGGTCCTGCTCCGGCTCAAGGCCAACTACCTGTGGCCGGCCATGTGGAACAACGCCTTCAACGAGGACGACCCGAACAACCCAAGGCTTGCGGATGAGTACGGGATCGTGATGGGCACGTCCCACCAGGAGCCCATGCTCAGGGCCCAGAAGGAGTGGGACAGGCGATACCAAAGGACCCTGGGCTCCTGGAACTACTACAAGGACCCCAATGTCCTTCAGGCCTTCTGGAGGGAGGGCATCCGGCGGAACAAGGCCTACGAGAGCATCCTCACGATCGGCCTCCGCGGCGCAAACGACACGCCCATGATCCCGGGCGGCACGGTGGCCCAGAGCATGGAGCTGCTGGAGAAGATTGTGGACGTCCAGCGGAAGATGATCGCCGAGGAGATCCACCCCGACGTCACCCGGGTGCCCCAGCTCTGGTGCCTGTACAAGGAGGTCCAGGAGTTCTACAGCGCAGGGCTCCGCGTGCCGGACGACGTGACCCTCCTGTGGGCGGAGGACAACTGGGGCAACATCCGAAGACTGCCCACGGAGGCGGAGCGCCGGCGGAGCGGCGGCGCAGGGGTGTACTACCACTTCGACTATGTGGGCGGGCCCCGCAACTACAAGTGGATCAACACCAATCCGATCCCCAAGGTCTGGGACCAGATGAACTTGGCCAAGGAGTACGGCGCGGACCGGATCTGGATCGTGAACGTGGGGCACTTCAAGGGCCTGGAGTTCCCCATAGAGTACTTCTGTCATTTGGCCTGGGACACGGGCCGGTGGACGAACCGGAACATCCGCGAGTACACCCGGCTCTGGGCAGAGCGGGAGTTCGGCCCTGCCCATGCAGAGGCCATTGCGGAGATCCTGACCCAGTACACCCGCTACAACGGCAGGCGCAAGCCCGAGCTCCTGGAGCCGACCACCTACAGCCTGACCAGCTACCACGAGGCGGAGGCGGTCGTGGCCGACTTCAAGGCCATCACCGCCCAGGCAGAGGAGATCCACTCTCAACTGCCTGAGGCCATGCGGGACGCCTTCTATGAGCTGGTCCTGTTCCCCACCAAGGCCTGTTGCCAGGTCAATGAGCTCTACATCACCGCAGGCAGGAACGCCCTCTATGCCGGACAGGGCCGCTCCAGTACAAACGATCTGGCGGATCGTGTCGCGGAGATCTTCAAGGCGGACGCGGACCTGATGGACCACTACAACCACACCTT
This sequence comes from Phycisphaerae bacterium, assembly GCA_018007255.1. GTDB lineage: Bacteria > Planctomycetota > Phycisphaerae > Sedimentisphaerales > Anaerobacaceae > DTPU01. The sequence goes on from JAGOQT010000020.1 coordinate 16,981, forward strand.
TGCAGGAGGCAAGTGGAACCACTTCATGGACCAGGTCCACATCGGGTACACCTCGTGGCAGGACCCGCGGCAAAACATCATGCCGCGCGTGACGCGGATCGATGTCCCCCAGGGCGCGGCGATGGGCGTTGCGGTCGAAGGTTCCGCTCTTGGATGGCCGGGTGCGGCGGGCGATCCTTGCTTGCCGAGGTTCGACTCGCTCAATCAGCAGCGATGCTACATCGACGTCTTCAATCGCGGGGCGGCACCGCTTGGGTATAGTGCCACAGCCAGCGACTCGTGGATCGTGCTCAGTTCCAATGGAGGGACGACCCACAAGGACGCAAGGATCTGGGTGAGCGTGGATTGGACCCAGGCTCCCAAGGGTGCGAGTGCCGGCACCGTGAAGGTGACGAGAACCCAGCCCATGCGGCCGGGCGACTCGCCCAGCACCGCTCTCTCTCGGTCCGTGGAGGGCGGTGAGCAGATCACCGTCAAGGTCGCGGCGTTCCATCCGCAGGAAGTCACGCGTGAATCGCTCGACGGTTTCGCTGAAGCCGACGGCTACGTCTCCATCGAGGCGGAGCACTACACCAAGAACGTCCCCGCAGGTCCGGTCCGGTGGGAAAAGATCGAGGACTACGGCCGGACCCTGTCCGCCATGACCATCCTGCCGGTCACGGCCCAGAGTGTGGTCCCCCCCCGGGACTCACCCTGCCTGGAGTACAAGATGTACTTGTACGATCCCCGGGAGGTGAAGGTCCTGTCCATCGTGGCCCCGACACTGAACTTCGTGCCTGACCGCGGCCTCCGGTACGCGGTGTCCTTCGATGATCAGCCCCCCCAGGTCGTCGACATCGTGCCCCAAGGATTCGACGCCCGCAACGGCAACCGGGAGTGGGAGGAGTCCGTGAGGAACGCCTGCCGCGTGGCCCGGTCGACCCACACCCTGTCCGGCCCAGGCACCCACACCCTCAAGGTCTGGATGGTGGACCCGGCCGTGGTCCTGCAGAAGATCGTCGTGGATCTGGGCGGCCTGCGGCCCAACTACCTGGGCCCGCCCGAGACCTACCGACACTGAGGCGCGGCCTGCGGTCTGCCCCACAAACGGGTCCGGACGCCGGAATGGGCGATGCACACGCCCTGGCTTGACGCGCATCTCGTCGGGGGCCACGCTCGACGTCAGCGGCGGGGTGCATGGTGGCTGCGAGGCCCTACGGTGTGGCCGAATCTGTGCCGCACCAGTGCCGACTGGTGTTGTCCTCCGCCTTGAGCCACTCGGCATGGCCGTCGAAGAAGAGGTTGTTGCAGCCTGTGCGCCGGTGTCGGGACCGGGCTACTCGCCGGTGCAGGGTGCTGCCCGTGCTGGTCCGGCTGGAGAGAGGCAGGTGGGTCACGGACCACACGTCCAGCACGTTCAGCTTGGACACCGTGTCCAGCTCATACCGGTCGCGGATCACGGGTCTCCAGTTGCCCGCCTCGTTGTCGGCCAGGTAGATCCGCTGGGCGGCGCGTCTCACATCCTGGAGCGCGGTCGGACGGTCCGCCTGTCGCCCCCTGTCTGCCGTGCCCAGGCCGGGGTTGCCCATGTCCCACGCGTTCACGACGTAGTCGATTGTCTGCTCGCCGTTCGGCACGCCGTTTGCGCCGGTTCCGGCGGACGGAAAGGACGGGCACTGGTAGACCTTGACCTTGCGGTAGTCCTGGAGCCTCCGGTCTCGCTCGCCGAGAAAGGGCATGAAGGCAATGGGCCACTTGACTGCGTGGTCCAGTGCCCGCGGGACGAATCCGCCATACTCCTGGGCATACCCGTGGACCGCCAGGCCGATCTGCCTGAGACTGCTGAGGCAGTACACGGCCCGGCCCTGCTCCCTCGCCCGGCCGAGGACGGGCATCATGATCCCCATGAGCAGAGCGATGATGGCGATCACCACCAGCAACTCGATCAGCGTGAAACCGCTGGACCGGGTTCTTTGAACCATGTCCCCATTGTACTCGAAAAGGACGGGCGGAATCCAGAGTCGTACTGCCTGTTCAGGGGGTTGCCCTGGCCGTCCGCGGTTCCCTGCGGGCCCTGTCTGCGACAATCCGTTTGACGGGTATGTCGACCGGGACCATAATGCGGCAGGCTGGGTCCTGAGCCCGCGAGGACCGACGGATCGTGGCCTTGGATGGAAGCGCAAGGAGGCTTGTCCATGATTCGAGAAGGGTTGTCCAGGCCGGGCGTTCGGATGGCTGTGGCTGTGCTCTGTGGAGCGGCTTGCGCATGCGCCGCAGGTCTGCCGTACGAGAACGACTATGCCTTTGGGGTGGACGCGTCGTTTGTGAAGCAGCGCGTGGACCAGGGGGCCCGGTACACGGACGCCAACGAGGTCAAGACGCCCCTGCAGATCTTCAGAGATCACGGGTACAACTGGGCGAGGGTGCACCTGTGCAACGACCCTGTGCAGCGCCTGCCGCAGACCCTGGAATATGTCGTCGCCATGGGCCGGGACATCAAGGCCCAGGGCATGCGGTTCCTCCTGGACCTGATGTTCTCGAACAGCTGGGCCAATCCCATGACCCAGCCCACGCCCAGCGTGTGGGTGGACCTGACCCATGACCAGCGGACCGCTGCGGTTCGGGAGTTCTGCCGCCATGCGATCGCCTCGCTCCGCGACGCAAACGCCCTGCCGGACATGGTCCAGGTGGGCAACGAGATCGGCAACGGCTTCCTCTGGCCGTCCGGGCGACTCTGGCCCGAGACGGACCGGCCCAGCAACTGGTCCAATGTGGCCGACTACCTCAAGGCCGCCATCACAGGCATCAAGGAGGCAGCCGGAAAGAAGACGGTCAGGATCATGCTCCACGTGGATCACGGGGGAGACATCCCCCTGACCCGGGGCTTCTTCGACCGGATGAGGGAGCACGGCGTGGAGTACGACGTGATCGGGTTCTCCTTCTATCCCTGGTCGCACGGCACGCTCCTGGACCTGCGGGACAACCTGCGGTTCACGGCCCTGCGCTACGGCAAGGAGATCATCGTGGTCGAGACCGGCTACCACTTCCAGCCCAGCCGGTACTTCCGCGAGGTCCCGCCGCCGTTTCCGGAGACGCCGGAGGGGCAGCGCCAGTGGCTGGAGGCGGTCCACGAGATCGTGCTGGACACGCCCAACGGCCTGGGCAGGGGGGTGTTCTGGTGGGAGCCCATGATGGCTGGCCGGGGCTACTTCGACCGCGAGGGCCGGGTGTTGCCCATCATCCACGCCTTTGAGAGGTATACCCGGCCGATACGCAGGCCGGACGGCCAGAACCGTCTTCAGTAAGACCCTGTCCTCGGAAGGAACCGTTTATGCCATCGATCCAGCTGGATACATCGTGCAGCCTGTCCGATCCGGACAAGAGGCAGTCCATTGTCCAGGCCCTGTCCCGCCTGGCCGCAGAGGGGATCGGCAAGCCCGAGCAGTACGTGATGGCCTGCGTACGCGACAACGTAGCCATGACCCTGGGAGGCACACCCGGCCCCTGTGCCCTGGTCACGGTCAAGTCGATCGGAGGTCTGAGCAAGGCCGCCAATCAGACCCTGGCCTCCCAGGTCAGCCAGATGCTCCACAGGGAGCTGGCCATCCCGCAGAACCGCATCTACGTGACCCTCGAGGACGTGGCCCCTACGCACTGGGCCTGGAACGGCAAGACCTTCGGGTGAGTGAAGCTGTATGAAGATAGCGTGGAGTCGCGTCTAACGACCATGTCCGCCATCAAGATCACACCGGCGGGGCTCAGGTTGTCACTGGTCCTTGTCTGCCTGTGGCTAGGTGTTGTGTCCGGAGCAGCCCTGGATGGGGCCGGACCGGCGCAGGTCAATCTGCTGGTTGTCGGCGACAGTGGGTACAGCGCGCCCGCCTCGCGCACACCTGATCAGCAGAACACAGCCCGGGCCATGGCCGGGTATGTGCACGGGGGCCGCAGCGATTTCAGTGCGGCGCTGCTCACGGGGGACACACTCAAGGCGAAGATCGCAGGGCCCGATGACCCCCTGTTCGGCCGGGCGTTTGAAGAGATGTTCAACGCCCAGACCCTGAGCATGCCATTCTATGCGGTCTTCGGCAATCATGACTATCAGTACAAGGCGGTGCCAGCAGGGCTCGCGTACAGTCGCGCGCACCCGGATTCGCGCTGGAAGATGCCCAGCCGGTGGTATCGACTGGACCTGCCTGCACAGAACCCGCTGGTCACTGTGCTGATGCTTGACAGCAATCGGAGTGAGTTGGGTAAGAAGCTGTGGCAGGCCCAACTGGCCTGGATGGAGGAGGAGTTGGCCAGACCCCGTCAGTCATCCTGGATGATCTGTTTGGCGCACCATCCCCTGTTCAGCGACGGCCAGCACGGCGACGACGCTGCGCTACAGGCCGCATGGGGACCGATGATGAGGAAGCACAAGGTGGATTTCTACGTCAGCGGACACGATCACATCCTGCAGCATCTGGAGATTCCGGAGTGGGCGGTCTCATTCCTGACCAGCGGTGGCGGGGGTGAGAACACCAAGCGCGACGTCACCGGTGCTCGCGGTCCATTCACACGTGCGGTCCATGGGTTCGCAGTCATGGAGTTCGGGCGGCTTTCCGCCAAGGTCAGCCTGATTGACGACCAAGGCAGGCCCCTGCACGTCTTTGAGCGGGATCGTCTCGGCGTGACCCACATCCTCAGTACAACACCGAGCGACAAACCATGAATCGGCATGGAACAGCAAGTGGATGGCACCAGGGCCTACCTTGCGAGCCCTGGGGATCAGCCCCCGGACCCTGCCAGCGACGCTGGGCGTTGGTGATCGCGCGCTACCCACTTGCCTTCTGGATCATGGCCCTCTCCACGACGGTTGCGCTCGCCGTGGATGCAGAACAGCCCGTCAACCTAGCTGGACAGAAGGGGCTGCCTGCCGGAAAGGGCCTCGCCGCACCGTTCACAGCAGATGTGGGCGTGCGAACCCACCCGGATGTGATCTTTGCCGACAGTTTCGAGTCTGGACCAATTGGCGAGGGATGGGACGAGTCCCGCAACGAGAACGGCAGGGTCCTCAGCCTGGTCGATCCCAACGCCACTGAGCTGGGCCGCCGTTGCCTCCGGGTCGAGGCCCACCTGGGCCAGGACACCGGCGGTGGGCTCACCAAGTGGTTTGCGCCTGCGGACCCCATCTTCATCCGGTTCTACACGAGGTTTGACGCGACATGCGACTATGTGCATCACTTCGTCACGCTCCGGGCCAACCGGGGCCTGCGAGGCGGCGAGAAGTGGAGCGGATTCGGAGGGGCCGGGCTAAAGCCCGAGGGAGATGAGCGGTTCTCCACTGCCATTGAGCCATGGGGCGATTGGGGTCGTGTTCCAGCGCCGGGCCGCTGGAACTTCTACTCCTACTGGCACAAGATGAAACCCAGCCCTGACAGCAAGTACTGGGGCAATTCGTTCGATGTGCCGGACGCCCCGGCTATCCAGCGCAACCGCTGGATCTGCGTAGAGTTCATGCTCAAGCACAACACGCCGGGCCGGCCTGACGGCGAACAGGCCTTCTGGATCGATGGCGCGTTGCGGGGACACTGGAAGGGCATCAACTGGCGCAAGACCGCCGGGCTCCAGGCCAACGCCCTCACTCTTGAAAGCTACATCACCGATCGCTGGACGAAGAATCGGGTGAACGTGGTCTTCTTCGACAACGTCGTCATCGCGCGGCGATACATCGGTCCTGCAGGGTAGCCCGCATTTCTCACGAGGCTTCGGACGGCCGCGGCAGAATGGAGGCTGTGGACCCGACTCGGCGCGACCGGAGGGCCGACCCATCGGGCACAGACTGTTCTGAGCGCGGCCTGTTGGCCGGATGCAAGGCCGCAGGTCCCGGTTGCCCGGAGGCGTACCCGCTGCGGTACGCTGAGGACAAACG
>JAGOQT010000324.1 GCA_018007255.1 Phycisphaerae bacterium
GTACGGGGGATCCACGAAAACCAGGTCGTACCTCGGACGGCCCGGCTCCTCCAGCGTGTAGGCCGAAAAGGCATTGGCCCGCGCAACCGTGCTCTGCCCCGCGAACCCGGCCTTGGCGATGTTCCTCGCCAGGACCGCAGACACCGCCTTGTCGGACTCCACAAACCGCACGAAGCTCGCGCCTCGGCTGAGGGCCTCCAGACCCAGGGACCCCACGCCCGCGAACAGGTCCGCCACCACGGCCCCTTGGAGCACGCCCCGGCTGAACAGGATGCTGAACAGGGACCCCTTGACTCGATCCAGGATCGGCCTGGACACGAGCCCCGCAGGCTCGAACAGCTTCATGCCCCTCTTGGTGCCTGCAATGATCCTCATACAGGCATGATACCGAAGACGCGACTCCACCGTCCAGGGTCCTGAGGGTATAATCAGGGTCGCTCCGGCCGGTGCGCAGACGATCTGCAGCCCAGGCCCGGGCCACAGGAAAGGCAGGTCCCTATGCGAGACTCCGTGAGCATCATGCCGTGTCTGGACATGCAGAACGGCCGCGTGGTCAAGGGCGTCCACTTCGTGGAGATCCGGGACGCAGGCGATCCGGTCCAGTGCGCGCAGGCGTACTGCGGAGCGGGCGCGGATGAGCTGGCCATGCTGGACATCACGGCCACGGTCGAGAACCGGGGGACCCTGCTGGACGTGGTCAGACGGACCGCGGCCGTGGTGACTGTGCCCTTCACCGTGGGCGGCGGGATCCGAGACGTGGCCTCTGCAGAGGCGGTGCTCAGGGCAGGCGCACACAAGGTCTCCACCAGCAGCGCGGCGTTCCGGAGACCGGCGGTCATCCAGGACATGATGAAGGCCTTGGGCGAGGACAAGGTCACGGTCGCCATCGACGTGGACCGCAATCCCGGGATGCCGTCCGGGTACGAGGTCTACATCGATGGGGGTCGGACGGCTACGGGCACAGACGCCGTGGAGTGGGCCAAGCGGGTCGATGGGTTCGGCGTCCGGGTCATCCTGCCCACGAGCAAGGCGGGCGACGGGGCCAGGACCGGGTACGACCTGCCCTTGATTCGGGCCCTGTCCCAGGCCTGCTCGGCCGAGGTCGTGGCCTCGGGCGGGGCGGGCAGTCTCGAGGACTTCTACGAGGCGGTGCAGGCGGGCGCGACCGTGCTCCTGGGCGCGTCGGTCTTCCACTTCAACCTGATCCGGATCCCGGACCTCAAGGCCTATCTGCACTCCAAGGGCATCCAGCTCAGGCAGGGCTAGCCGGGACCTGGCCATCGCAGGGGCAGACCCGATTCCCCGGCCTTGCCGGTTGACGCCCTTGGGCCTTCCGGTACACTAGGGCCCATGGTCAAGTCCATCCCCAACATCCTGACTCTGGGTCGCCTTGCCCTGTCGGTCGTGTTCCTCGTCATGCTCCTGTACAGCCCCCATGTGCCCGCCAAGACCCTGTTCCTGGACATCGCCTTTGTGATCTTCGTGGTGGCGGGGCTGACCGACATCGTGGACGGGATGGTCGCCCGCCAGTTTGGGGTGACCACCAAGTTCGGACGCATGATCGATCCCCTGGCGGACAAGATCCTGGTGTGCGGGTCCTTCATCTGCTTCGCGATCCTGGGCGAGCCCAAGCTCTTCCAGTGGCCCGGTCCGGTCTTGTCTACGGTGCAGTGGGGCATGGCCGCGGTCCTGATCCTGAGAGAGGCCTATGTGACCGTGCTGCGGCATCGGGCCGAGGCCCGTGGGATCTCCTTCCCGGCCACGGTCTCCGGCAAGGTCAAGATGTTCATCCAGGCCTTTGCCATAGGCACGGTGGTCATCAAGATGGCCCACGTGCCCACAGCCACCTGGGGGTCTTGGTTCACGCTGGTGACCTATGCGATCACCCTCGCGGCCACCGTGGTCTCCGGTCTGCTCGCCACGCGCCGCAAGTGCCTCCACGAGTCAGCCAAGCCCGTACCCGCCGCGCCCGCCTGACAGAACGGCCGGCCCAGGAGGGTCTCCTACAGACTCAGGCCCCGCCAAAGGTCCGCCGGACCCTGTCCGATCCGCCAGAATCCCACGGCCTGCACGCCCTCCCCTCGGTACAGGGCCAGTTTGGCGGACAGGCTCTCGACGTCCTCGAAGAAGACCCGCATCTTGGACGGGTGCCAGTACTCGAAGAACGGCGTCCCGTCCTGCTCGCGGGACGGGGACTTGGACAGGGACCTGAGGAGCTTCTGGGTCTGGTCCCAGGTCAGTGCCCGGGCCGGGTCCTCCTCCTGCCAGGCCCGGCCGTACAGGGGCAGGCCCATGACCAGCTTGTCTGAAGGTATCTTCTGCGTGGCGAACGCACAGACCCGCCTGCACCAATCCACGGAGGCGATCGGCCCGGGCGAACCGGTGCGCCAGTGCTCGTCATAGGCCATGACCAGGACCGCGTCCGCGATCGAGGCGATGGCCGCGTAGTCGTACGCATCCTCCTGGACCCGGGTCCGTGCGGGCACCGCCACGCTCAAGACCTGGCCCGGGGCCAGGGCCGTCTTCACATCCTTCAAGAAGGAGACATAGGCCTGCCCCTCCTGAGGGCGGATGGCCTCGAAGTCGATCTGCACACCGTCGAAATTCACACACACAGCCGCAATGTCCTGAATCAACCCTGCACGGGTCGCGAGGTCCTTGGACAGGCACCAGTACATCAGGGACCGGTTTGCGGGGGCGCTGACCACCAGATGGACACGCCTGTCCAGACCCGGTCGGCCGGACAGGATCGGCCTCTGGACACCGCCCGAACCAGGCCTGTCCAGGCGGCCTATGTCGTTGACCGCAACGCTGAAGTAGGCGATGTCCGTGATCGGCTCGGACCCGGTCAGGGCCTTCTCTTCGCCTTTGTACACATACCCCCAGACCCTCCGGAACCGGAGACCCTCGTCCGGCAACCCTGCACACGATGCCCCGCTGCCCAGGGCCAAGCAGACCTGGCAGAGCAGGACAGCTCGCCACAGTGGGATAGGCCGCTCATGCATAGACCAAGACCTCCGTGCTGCATCTGTCCGGGACAGGACCTGTGCCCGGCACCAACACGACGCGGGCCTGGTCCTCTGGGTCCTATCGACTGGGCCCGGCAAATCCCTCCAGGATTTCCCCAATCAGGCCGCCTCTGCGCCGCCCCTGGCACCGGTGTTGACGCAGTCCCCGCCCGACCCCTATCATGGCGTGCAGCCTGACCAAGGGACCAGAGGCACGCCCCTGCACTGGACTGCGGTCTTGTAGATTGGGAATGGACGTGCGCAACGCCAAGCAGAGCAAGACCGGCGGGCCCCGGCCCGGACCGTCCCCTGCGTACCCGCAGTCGAGGCGGCGGGTCTGGGTGTTCAGACTGGCCGCTGCGATCCTGGGCCCTGTGCTGGCCCTGGCCTCGCTGGAGGCGGTCCTGCGATTCGCGGGCCTGGGCGCACCCACGGGCTTCTTCCTCTCCATGGACCTGCCTGGAGGGCGGGCCCTGATCCAGAACGACCGATTCGGCTGGCGATTCCTGGGGCGCCGCATGTCCCGCACGCCCCATCCCTTCCTGCTGCCCCAGACCAAGGCGCCCGGCACCGTGCGGGTCTTTGTGCTCGGCGAGTCTGCTGCGTACGGCGATCCCCAGCCTGCGTTCGGCCTGGCCAGGGTCCTGGAGGTGCTGTTGCGGGACCGCTTCCCGGGCCTGCGATTCGAGGTCGTGAACGCGGCCATGACGGCCATCAACTCCCACGCCATCCTGCCCATTGCACGCGACTGTGCACGCCAGAACGGGGACCTGTGGGTCCTGTACATGGGCAACAACGAGGTCGTGGGACCCTACGGGGCGGGCACCGTGTTCGGACGCCAGTCCCCGCCCCTGGCCCTGATCCGCACGGGCCTGGCCTTGAAGGCCACACGGATCGGCCAGCTCGTGGACACCGTGAGGGATCGATTCGCCAAGGGGCAGGCAGGCCCGGGTGAATGGGGCGGCATGGCCATGTTCATGGGGCATCAGGTCCGCCACGACGATCGCCGCATGGAGGCGGTGTACGCCCACTTTGAAAGGAACCTCTCGGAAACCCTGGATGCGGGCCTTCGCGGCGGGGCCCGGATCGTGGTGTGCACTGTGGCCGCCAATCTCAAGGACTGCGCCCCATTCGGCTCCCTGCACAGGACCGACCTGTCCGATCAGGAGACCGCGCAGTGGGGCCGGCACTACGAGGCCGCACTCGAGGCCCACAAGGCAGGGCGACACGCCCAGGCCGTGGAGGCATTCGGCCGGGCAGCCCAGATCGACGGGACCTATGCGGAGCTCCAGTTCCGCTGGGCCCAGTCCTGCCTGGCCCTTGGGCAGGAGTCGGAGGCCCTGCGCCGCTTCAGCCTGGCCCGGGACTACGACACACTGAGGTTCAGGTCGGATGCCCGCCTGAACGACCTGGTCCACGAGGTCTGCCGAGGCCTCGAGCAACGGGGCTGCGCAATCGTGGACGGCCAAGCAACCCTGGCGTCCCACAGCCCCAACGGGATCGTGGGGCATGAGCTGCTCCATGAGCACGTGCACCTGCGTTTCGAGGGCAACTACCTGCTGGCCATCGCCATCGCAGACCAGGCGGCCCGACTCCTGCCCCAGGTCGCCGCGGAGGCCTCGCCCCAGTCCGAGTGGCTGTCCGCAGAGGACTGCGCGAGGCGTCTGGCCTACAC